>NZ_BAAAEN010000023.1:0-114344 GCF_039523035.1 Pigmentiphaga daeguensis
TTGCTCATGTTCCTCAATCAGGGCTTGCAAAACGGCACGAGCCATGAACAGGGGGTAGCGGCGGGAGTCTATATAATCGTCAGGGATGCGACACCTAAGCAGCAACGCTTGGAAATCGGAAATCAGACGGCGGCGGCGCGCCGAAGGAGCCGGTCCTGCACCGACCCCGCCGGGACGTCAGCCAACTTGTCGAATGTTTTTCAGCTGGAGACCAAGTAAATGAAAAAAACCCTACTCGCGACCGCCCTGCTGGCAGGCTTTGCCGGCGCCGCTCATGCACAGAGCTCCGTTACGCTGTACGGCCTGGTCGATGCGGGCTTCAACTACGCCAAACGCGACGGTCAGTCCGTCAAGGGCATCGATAGTGGTCTGATGAGCCAATCCCGTTTCGGCATGCGCGGTTCGGAAGACTTGGGCAACGGCCTGAAGGCCATCTTCACCCTGGAAAACGGTTTCACGGTAGATGACGGTCAAGCCACTCACCAAAAGCGTCTATTCGGCCGCTATGCTTACGTCGGTCTCGAAAGCGCCCAAGCCGGCCGCCTGACCCTGGGCCGCACCACCAACCTGGCCTTCATGTGGGCCGCCGGCGTTGCCAACCCCTTCGGCTTGAGCTTCAGCACCGCAAGTATCGGCACCACTTTCGCCTACAACGACGCCGTCATGGGCGGCGGCCGGGTCAACAACTCGGTCTACTACTACAGTCCGTCGTTCTACGGCGTCCAAGCCGCGGTTGGTTATAGTTTCAACGCCTTCCAGTCTGGCCTTCCCGGTGGCTCGGAAAGCGAAGCGCCGGGAAGCGGCAAGAACAACCGCATGATCGACGCCGGCCTGAAGTACGACAACGGCCCCATCAAGGGTGTGTTGACCTACCAGCAAGTGGAATCGCCCTTGCCCGGCACCAAGACCTTCCGCAACCTGACCATTGGTGCATCGTATGACTTCGGTGTGGCGGCCATCCATGCCGGTTACGCCAAGGCTAACAACATCACAGCGGCTTATGTCGGCAACGGTCCCACGTCCCCAGGCTATAACGGTGTCATAGCCAATCCTGGTCAGTTCAGCAGCGACAGCGCCTACACCATCGGTGCCAGCGCCCCGATCGGCCCCGGCAAGCTGTACGCCGCCTGGCAAAAAGCCACCAAATCCAAGGTCGACGGCTGGGCGATCGGCTATACCTACGACCTGTCCAAGCGCACCAACCTGTACGCGTTCTTCGCCGACAACAACGTGCGCAATTTCATAGAAAGCCGCGACATGACCTACCGTCAATTCGCCCTGGGCCTGCAGCACCGCTTCTAAGAAAAAGGGCCGCTAGGCGGCCCCCATGCCGGCAGCCCAGGCTGCCAGCCCTCGCGCCCCGGGCCCTGCCCGGGGTTTTTATTTGCCGCTCATGTCGTCCAGCGGCGCGCGTTGCGGAACATGCGCATCCACGGCGAGAACTCGCCGCCGCTGTCGCGCTCGCCCCACGAGGCCGGGCTCCACGACATCTGCACGTTGCGGAATACCCGCTCGGGGTGGGGCATCAGGGCGGTGAATCGGCCGTCCGCCGTGGTGACGCCGGCCAGCCCGCCGGCGCTGCCGTTGGGATTGTAGGGATAAGCCTCGGTCGGCTTGCCGGCATGGTCGACGAAGCGCATGGCAGCCAGCGCCGCGTCGGCCTTGCCCTGCTGCGAGAAGTCGGCATAGCCTTCGCCATGGGAAACGGCGATGGGCATGCGCGAACCGGCCATGCCGTCGAAGAAGATGGACGGCGACTCGGGAATCTCGACCAGCGAAAAGCGGGCTTCGAATTTTTCGGAGCGGTTGCGCGTGAAGCGCGGCCAGTCCTGGGCACCCGGGATCATGGGGGCCAGCGCGGCCAGCATCTGGCAGCCGTTGCAGACGCCCAGCGCGAAGGTGTCGCTGCGGCCGAAGTAGGCGGCGAACATGTCGGCCAGCACCGCGTTGTACTGGATGGTCTTGGCCCAGCCCTCGCCTGCGCCCAGCACGTCGCCGTAGCTGAAGCCGCCCACGGCGACCAGCCCCTTGAAGCTGGACAGGTCGATGCGTCCGCTGAGCAGGTCGGTCATGTGCACGTCCCAGGACTCGAAGCCGGCACGGTCGAAGGCATAGGCCATCTCCACCTGGCTGTTGCAGCCCTGCTCGCGCAGGATGGCCATGCGCGGACGCACGCCGGTGGCGATCATGGGAGCGGCGATATCTTCCTGCGGATCGAAATCGACCTTGGGCGACAGGCCGGAATCGGCCACGTCGTCCCACAGGTCGAATTCGGCCTGTGCGCAATCCGGGTTGTCGCGCAGCGCCATGATGCGGCGGCTGACCTCGCTCCAGGCCTTGCCCAGTTCGGCGCGCGGCTTGCCCCAGATCTTGCGGGCGTCGCGGTAGAACTCGATCTCGTCGCGGGCGTTGGGCTCGCCGATCACGTGCGAGTGGGCCGACAGGCCGGCGCCTCGCAGCACTTCCATCACGGCGTCGCGGCTGGCGGCGGGCACCTGGATGACGGCGCCGGCCTCTTCCGAGAACAGCGCCTTGATCGTCAGTTCGTCGCGCTGCACCGCGACCTGTTCCGGCCGGATCTTGAAATCGCCCCAGTCCGATGCATACGGATCCAGGGTCAGCATGTCGAGGTTGATCGACAGTCCGGTGTGGCCGGCGAAGGCCATCTCGCACAGCGTGGCGAACAGGCCGCCGTCGGAGCGGTCGTGGTAGGCCAGGATCACGCCACTGTCGGCCAGGGTGCGGATCGCGGCGAAGAAGGCACGCAGGTCGTCGGGGGCGTCGATGTCGGGGGCCTGCTGGCCGACCTGGCCGATGACCTGGGCCAGCACGGAACCGCCCAGGCGGTGCTTGCCGCGTCCCAGGTCGACCAGGATCAAGGTCGTGTCACCCTGGTCGGTGCGCAGTTGCGGGGTCAGCGTCTTGCGCACGTCGTCCACCGGCGCGAAGGCCGTGACGATGAGAGAGACCGGCGCCACCACGCGGCGCTGTTCGCCGTTTTCGTCCCACGCCGTGCGCATGGACAGCGAATCCTTGCCCACGGGGATGGACAGGCCGACACGCTGGCACAGTTCGCTGACCGCGCTGACGGTGTCGTACAGCGCCGCGTCCTGGCCGGGCTCGCCGCAGGCGGCCATCCAGTTGGCGGACATCTTGACGTCTTCGATGCGGACCACGGGCGCCGCCACCAGGTTGGTGATGGCTTCGGCCACGGCCATGCGGCCCGAGGCCGGGGCGTCGATCACGGCCAGCGGCGTGCGTTCGCCCATGGCCATGGCCTCGCCGCGCGTGCCGCTGTAGTCGGCCAGCGTGACCGCGCAGTCGGCCACCGGGACCTGCCACGGCCCCACCATCTGGTCGCGCGACGACAGCCCTCCCACCGTGCGGTCGCCGATGGTGATCAGGAAGGTCTTGTTGGCGACCGTGGGATGGCGCAGCACGCGCAGGGCCACGTCGTCCAGGTCCAGGCCGACCACGTCCATCGGCTCGCCCGCGCCCGGCAGGCGCGCGACGTCGCGCTCCATGCGGGGCGGCTTGCCCAGGATGACGTCGACCGGCACGTCCACCGGGCGCGAAGTCCGGGCCCAGTCGGCCGCGGCCACGTCGCCCGCCGAGAAACCCTCGCCGTCGACCACGCGCAACTGGCGCTGCTCGGTGGCCACGCCCACGACGGCGTAGGGGCAGCGCTCGCGGCGCGCCAGCGCATCGAAGCGCTCGAGGTCCTGCGGCAGGATGGCCAGCACATAGCGCTCCTGCGATTCGTTGCACCAGATCTCGGCCGGCGACAGGCCCGATTCCTCGAGCTGGACGTTGCGCAGGTCGAATATGGCGCCGCGCCCGGCGCCGTCAACCAGTTCGGGGAAGGCATTCGAGAGGCCGCCCGCGCCCACGTCGTGGATGGACTGGATGGGGTTGTCGGCCCCGAGCTGCCAGCAGCGGTCGATGACTTCCTGCGCGCGGCGCTCGATCTCGGGATTGCCGCGCTGGACGGAGTCGAAATCGAGGTCGGCGGTGTTGCTGCCCACGCCCATGCTGGAGGCGGCGCCGCCGCCCATGCCTATGCGCATGCCGGGTCCGCCCAGCTGGATCAGCAGCGAGCCGGGCGGCAGATCGTTCTTGTGTGTCAGGCCGTCGTCGATGCTGCCCAGGCCGCCGGCGATCATGATGGGCTTGTGGTAGCCCCAGCGCACGCCGCCCGCGGTCTGCTCGAAGGTCCGGAAATAGCCCAGCAGGTTGGGCCGGCCGAATTCGTTGTTGAACGCAGCCCCGCCCAGGGGGCCTTCGATCATGATGGACAGGGGCGAGGCGATGCGGTCGGGCGCGCCGTGGCCATCGTGTTCCCAGGGCTCGATGGCATCGTCGAAACGCAGGTGCGATACCGTGAAACCGGTCAGGCCCGCCTTGGGCTTGGAGCCGCGGCCGGTCGCGCCTTCGTCGCGGATCTCGCCGCCCGCGCCGGTCGAGGCGCCGGGGAAAGGCGAGATGGCCGTGGGATGGTTGTGCGTCTCGACCTTCATCAGGGTGTGCACGATCGCGTCGCGGCGTCCGTACACCTGGCCTTCGGTGCCAGGCTGCACATGAAAGCGCTCCGCCCGGCCCCCGGCCATGACGGCGGCGTTGTCGGAATACGCCACCACGGTGCCTTCCGGCTGCGCCTTGTGCGTGGCGCGGATCATGCCGAACAGCGTCTCGGACTGCGGCTGGCCGTCGATGACCCATTGGGCATTGAAGATCTTGTGGCGGCAATGCTCGCTGTTGGCCTGGGCGAACATCATCAGTTCCACGTCGGTCGGATTCCGTCCCAGGCCGTTGAAGGCCTCGACCAGGTAATCGATCTCGTCGTCGGACAGCGCCAGCCCCATGCTGCGGTTGGCCGCCACCAGGGCGGGAGCGCCTTCTGCCAGCAGGGGCACGGTCTGCATGGGCTTGCCGGCCAGGGTAGCGAACAGCGGCGCGCCGTCGAAGGCGCCGTCGACCACCGTCTCGGTCATGCGGTCGTGCAAGGCGCCGGCCAGCGCGGCCAGGTCGTCCGCCGAGAACGATTTGGCGCCCCCCAGCAGGCCCCGTTTAGGGACCACCGTGTAGGCGACTGCGCGCTCTATCCTGCGGACCTGCGCCAGCCCGCAATTGTGCGCGATGTCGGTGGCCTTGCTGGCCCAGGGCGAGACAGTGCCCAGGCGCGGCACGACCAGCAGTTCCAGCCCCTGCTGGGGCTCGGGGGCCGGATCGCCGTAGCGCAGCAGGCCCTCCAGGCGCTGGCGGTCGTCCGCGGCCAGGTCGCCCTCCACGGCGACGAAATGCACGAACCGGGCCGAGACATCGGCCACCGAGGCATTCAGGGCCTGGAGTCGGCGCAACAGCCGGTCGCGGCGGAACGAGGAAAGGGCAAGGGGGCCGGAGAGGCGCAGGATGGAGGCCACGATAAGCGAGCTGGAAGCGGAGGAAATGAGGGGGAAAACGCGAGGGAAGCGCGTGACTAGCCGTGATTTTACTTCGTACCGGGGGATCGGGAAAAACCACGAGCGAATACCCGCCCTCCCCGCTTAAAATCCGGTGCCCGTTCCCCGGAATGCCCTCGCGCTCCGGCGGGAAAACGGGCTCGACCAGAAGAAGCGACCAGACCCCATGCGTGTGATTGTGATCGGTGCCGGCATCATCGGTGTGTGCACCGCCTATTGGCTCAACCGGCACGGCATGCAGGTAACCGTGGTGGACCGCCGCAGCGGCGTCGCCCAGGAATCGAGCTTCGGCAACGCGGGCATCCTGGCCGCCGACTACGCGGCCCCATGGGCCGCCCCGGGCATGCCCGGCCGCGTGCTGGCCCATCTGTTCAAGAGCGAGGCGCCGGTGGCGCTGCGCGCCTCGCTGGACCCCGCCCTGTGGAAGTGGCTGGTGAAGTGGCTGGGCCAGTGCCGGGCGGAGCGCTATGCCGCCAACAAGCGCGTCATGCAGCGCGTGGCCCGCTACAGCCGCGTCCAGCTGGCCGCGCTGCGCGAGGAATACGGCTTCGAATACGAGCGCCGGATCGGCTACCTGCAACTGCTGCGCACGCCGCGCGACGTGGAAGCGGCGCAGGCCACCCTCCAGGTCCTCCGGGAAAGCGGCATCGCCCACCAGTTGCTGGGCGCCGAAGAAGCCGTCGCGATGGACGTCCACCTGCAGGACGCGGTCCACGTCGGCACGCCGCTGGCGGGCGCCATCCACTATCCCGACGACGAATCGGGCAACTGCCCGCTGTTCGCCCGCCTGCTGGCGGCCGAATGCGAACGGGGCGGCGTCGAGTTCCTGTTCAACACCGTCGCCCAGCCCGTGCAGGACGCCGGCGGCATCGTCGCCGGCGTGCGCCTGCAGGACGGCCGCACGCTGCCCGCGCAGGCGGTCGTCGTGGCCTCGGGCAGCGACGCCGGGGATTGGCTGGCCCGGCTGGGCGTGCGCGTGCCGATCTATCCGGTGCGAGGCTATGCCGCCAACCTTCCCCTGCGCAACGACGTCATCGGCCCGCGGCGCGCCTTCGTGGACGAGACCTATCGCGTGACGGTGACGCCGCTCGGCCAGCGCCTGCGCATCGCCGGCACGGCCGAGCTGGGCGCGCGCGGTCCGGCCCTGCGCGACAAGGCCTTGCGCACCCTGGTCAGGACGGCCCAGGACTGGATGCCCGGCATGCTGGATTTCTCGCGCGCGACCTGGTGGGCCGGCACCCGGCCGATGACGCCGGACGGCCCGCCCATACTCGGCCCGACCCGGCTGCCCGGCCTGTACCTGAACGTCGGCCACGGCTCGCAGGGATGGAGCATGGCGGCGGGCACGGGGCGCATCGTCGCCGACCTGGTCGCCGGCCGGACGCCGGAGATAGACCTGGACGGGTTGGACATCGGCCGCTACGCGCGCAAGAATTAGCGCATGGACCCACACCCGCACCGGCTGCTGCGCACCCCCGCCATCAGGCTGATCGAACGCGAGGCGCAGGCCGCGCTGCCGCCCCACACCCTGATGCGGCGGGCCGCCGGCGCGGCTGCCGCGCTCATCGCCGAGCGCTGGCCCGGCCATTCGGTCGACCTGCTGTGCGGTCCCGGCAACAACGGCGGCGACGGCCTCATGCTGGCCGCGCTGCTGCACCAGGCCGGCCGCCGGGTCCGCGTTTGGGCGCTGCCGGCCGGCAGGCGGCCGGCCGATGCCGAACAAGCCTGGCAGGAATTGCCCGCCGGCCTGTTGCAGGCCGGCGAACCCGATGCCCGCGATCTGCCCGATCCATCGCGCACGCTGATCGTCGACGCCCTGTTCGGCATCGGCCTCTCACGCCCCCTGCCCGAATCCGCGCAGCGGTGGACGGCCTGGGCGGCGCGGCAGGGATCGCCGATCCTGGCGCTGGATGCGCCCAGCGGGCTCGATACCGACACCGGGGACGCGCAGCCGGGTGCCATCGTCGCCCACCATACCCTGACCTTCATCGCCGACAAGCCCGGACTCCACACGCGTGCCGGCCGCGACCATGCCGGCACGGTCAGCGTCGCCGACCTGGAACTGGAAAGCGGCATCGGCCGCCATGCCGGGCTGCCCCATGGCGGCCTGCTCGTGCGGCAAGCCGACTGCCCGGCGCTGTTCCGCCCCCGGCCGCAGGACAGCCACAAAGGCAGCTTCGGCACGCTGGCCATCCTGGCCGGCGCGCCCGGCATGACCGGGGCGGCCTTGCTGGCAGCCCGCGCGGCCTTGTACGGCGGGGCCGGCAAGATCCTGGTCGGGCTGGCCGAGGCGGCACCGCCCGCGCTGCCCTGCGACCCATGGCATCCCGAGCTCATGCTGCGCGACGCCGACGGGCTGCTGGATCATGCGGCGCGACTGGGCGTCGGCGGCTGGGTCGCGGGCTGCGGCCTGGGCACCGATGCCGGCGCCGAGCGCTGGCTTGGCCGCCTGCTGGCCGAGGCGCCCGCCTCGGCCCCCCTGGTGCTGGACGCCGACGCGCTGGTCCTGCTGGGCACGCTGCCCGACCTGGCGCGCGGCCTGGCGGCCCGGGGCGGCCCCGCGATCCTGACCCCGCATCCGCGCGAAGCGGCGCGCATGCTGGGCATCTCGACCGACGACGTGCAGGCGGACCGCATCGAGGCCGCCCGCGAGCTGGCCGCGCGCTACCGCGCCTGGGTGGTCCTGAAGGGGGCCGGCAGCATCGTGTGCGGGCCGCATGGCGCCTGGAGCGTCAATGCCAGCGGCAATGCCGGGCTGGCCACCGCCGGTACCGGCGACGTGCTGGCCGGCATGCTGGGCGCGCTGCTGGCGCAGGGGCTGGAAGCCGGCGAGGCGGCACGGGCCGGCGTGTGGCTGCACGGCGCCGCCGCCGACAGCCTCGTGGCCCGCGGCATCGGCCCTATCGGCCTGACGGCCAGCGAGATCGCGCCGGCCGCGCGCGACCTGCGCAATCGCGGCGGCCACTGATCCCTCGCCGCGGGCGCCCGGTTCAGGAAACGTCGCCGGCCGAATCGTGCACCAGGCGCCCGCCCGCCACCACCAGCTGGCGCGCGCAGCGCTGCGCCAGCTTGGCATCGTGCGTCACCAGCAGCAGGGTCGTGCCCCGCTCGCGGTGCAGTTCGAACATCAGGTCGATGACGGCCTCGCCGGTGGCCGAATCCAGGCTGCCCGTGGGTTCGTCGGCGAACAGCAGCTCCGGCTCCACCACGAAGGCACGCGCCAGGGACACCCGCTGCTGCTCTCCTCCCGACAAGGTGCGCGGATAGTGGCGCAGGCGCGCGCCCAGCCCCACGCGTTCCAGCATGGCCGTGGCGGCGGCGCGCGCATCGCGGCCCGCCAACTCCAGCGGCAGCATGACGTTCTCCAAGGCGGTCAGGTGGGGCAGCAGCTGGAACGACTGGAACACGAAGCCCACGTGGCGCGCCCGCAGGCTGGCGCGCTGGTCCTCGTCCAGCGCGAACAGGTCGCGGCCGGCCAGGTGCACCGATCCGGAGGTCGGCACGTCCAGCCCGGCCAGCAGGCCGAGCAGCGTGGACTTGCCCGATCCCGAACTCCCCGTGATGGCCACGGTCTCTCCGAAGGCCACCGTAAAATCGACCGCATCGAGAATGGCGAGCTCGCCGCTCGAATCGGCCACCCGCCTGGTCAACGATCGTACGGCGATGGCGGGCTGCGCGGCAGGCGTGGCCGCGGACTGGCTCGCGGCGGATCGGGTCGGTCCCGTCATGATTGGATCGCTGAAAGAAAGGAAAGACATGATAAAGCCTCGCTCGTCGCAGCCGCTCCGGGACATCGCCCGTACTGCGCACGGCGCCGCCCGGCGCCTGTTCGCGGGCACGCTGTGCGCGGCCGCGCTATGCGGCCTGGCGCCAGCCGCCCTGGCACAGACCGCCGCCCCCGCCGCGAGTTCCTCGCCCGCCCTGCTGGTGCTGGGCGACAGTCTGTCGGCGGAGTACGGCCTGCCGCGCGGATCGGGATGGGTGGCGCTGCTCGAGGCCCGCCTGCGCGAGCGCAAGCTCGACTATCGCGTGGTCAACGCCAGCATCAGCGGCGACACCACCAGCGGCGGCGTCAGCAGGCTGCCGGCGCTGCTCGCGCGCCATCGGCCGAGCGTGGTCGTGATCGAGCTGGGCTCGAACGACGCGCTGCGCGGGCTGTCCCTGCAGATGACCGAGCAGAACCTGAACAAGATGGTGCAGGCGTCGCGCCAGGCTGGCGCGCGCGTATTGCTGGTGGGCATGCAGATCCCGCCCAACTATGGCCGCGACTACACGCAGCGCTTCCAGCAATTGTTCGCCAAGGTCGCCAAGGAGCAGCAGGCGGCGCTGCTGCCCTTCCTGCTGGACGGCGTCGCCCAGCACATCGAACTGTTCCAGCCCGATCGCCTGCACCCCACGGCACAGGCGCAGCCGCGCCTGCTGGACAATGTCTGGTCGCGCCTGGAACCGCTGCTGGGCACCGGCAAGTCCTGACACGGCCGGCCCGCGGGCCGGCCGGGGCGATCAGCGCTCGGCGGCCGGCGCGGCGGTGGTCAGGGCCGTGCCTTCGGGCGAGATCGTGACCTTGTACTTCTCGCGCAGCGTCTGCAGCACGGCCAACTGCTCGGCCTGGGCCCAGCGGCGTTCCATCATCGACTTCTCACCGGCGATCGCGGCGGCGTCGGGCTTGGGCGCGGCCTCGACCTTGGAGATCCGGGCAATGACATAGTCGTCGCCGGCGATCGTGCCCACGAACGCCGGCAGCTTGCCGGCCGGCGCCTTCATGACCGCGTTCAGCAGCGCGGGGGCGACGCCCTGGGGCGCATTGCGCGCCACCGTGACGACGGCGCCGAAGCCCTGGCTGGAATCCTTGGCCTGCAGGGCCTTCAGGCGTTCCTCGCCCGCCGCGCGGGCCAGATCGAGCGCCTTGTCCTGGGTCAGCTGGGCGCGGATGCCGCTGGACACGTCGGCCAGGGGCTGCACCGAAGCCGGCACGTGCTTGACCACGCGCACCGCGGCCAGGCGATTCGGGCCAAGCTCGATCACCCCCGAGTTGCGCTTCTCGCGCAGCACCTCGTCCGAGAACAGGGCCTGCGCCACCTTGGGATTGCCCAGGACGTCGTTGCCCTGCAGACCGCTGCGCGTGACGCCCTGGGCCTCCTGGATCTTCAGGCCGAATTTCTGCGCCGCGGGTTCGAGCGTATCGCTCTGCTCGTACACCAGGTTCGTGAACTGCTCGGCGGCCTCGGCGAAACGGCGGGCAGCCTGCTGCTGCTTGATTTCCTCGACGATCTGGGCACGGACCTCGGCCAACGGCTTGACCACGGCCGGACGGATGCCGGTGAGCTTGATGACATGGAAGCCGTAGTCGGTCGCCACGACGCCCGACACTTCGCCGTCCTTCAGCGCGAAGGCGGCATCCTCGAAAGGCTTGACCATCATGCCGCGGCCGAACCAGTCCAGGTCCCCGCCCTTGGCCGCGGAACCGGGATCCTGCGAGTTCTCGCGCGCCAGCCTGGCGAAATCGGCCTTGGGCGCCTTGGCCTGGTCGGCCAGGGACTGCGCCTTCTTGCGCGCTTCCTCGCGCGCGGACTCGCTGGCGCCGCTGTCGACCGTGATCAGGATGTGGCTGGCCCGGCGCTGTTCTTCCTGGCCATAGCGGCCCTTGTTCTGCTCGTAGTAGCTCTTGATGTCGTCCTCGGATACCGCGATCCCGGACGTCGACGCCCCCTGGTCCAGCACCACGTACTGCGCGTCGACCCGTTCCGGGACCTCGAAGCGGGCGCGGTTGGCCTCGTAGTAGGCCTTGACCTCGTCGTCGCTGACGCTGACCTTGGCGCGGTAGTCGGCGGCGGCCACGCGCAGGGTCTGGATGCTGCGACGCTCGGTGGCGGCGGCCACCAGGCGGTCCATGACCGCGTCCGGCATCATGGTCGACTGCGCCACCGGCCCCAGCACCTGCTGCAAGGCCAGGTCGCGCCGCAACTGGGCCTCGAACATGACCGGGGTCATGCCTTGCGCGGCCAGTGCGTCGCGGTAGCGGGCGTTGCTGAACTTGCCGTCTTCCTGCACGGCCGGAATCGCCTGGATGGTGGCGCGGAGCTGGTCGTCGGACGCCGAGAAATGGTTCTTGGTGGCTTCGGCCGAGATCAGGCGGGTGTTGATGATCTCGTCCAGCACCGCCTGGCGCATGGCCGGCGTATCGAAGGCCTGCGAATCGAACTGCGCGCCCATCATGCCGCGCAGCTGGTCGAGCCGGTTGCGCGACGCCGCGTCGAACTCCTGCTGCGTAACGGCTTCGCCCGCCACCTTGGCCAGCGACTTGTCGCCTTCCATGAAGCTGGAGTAGCCCTGTATGCCGACGAAGACGAACGACGGCAGGATCAGCAGCAGCAGGACGAACTGCATCCAGCGGCGGTGGTTACGGATGAGGTCAAACATGCGCGAATACTCCGGTCGGATGCCAGCGGCACGACGGCCATACAAGCAAAATGCCCACGGGCTCAAGGCCAATGGGCACCCATTAGTGTCGAGCCGATTCTAGCATGGCGCCTGGGGCTGGACGCCTTGCGCGACCGGCGCGGACTACGCCGGGCCGACCGCGGAAAACAGTGCTGCGTCGCGCGCCAGGTCGCCGCTGGCCTGAACCCGGCGGTCGCGGCGGGCGGCGAAGTCCAGCATGCGGTCGATCGGCCGGCGCGCCTGCCGCCCCAGCGCCGGATCCAGCAGGATTTCGCCCGTGCCCCGCTCCAGGCATCCGGCCAGGTTCTCCAGTCCGTTCATGGCCATCCACGGACAATGCGCGCAGCTCTTGCAGGTCGCGCTTCCCCCCGCCGTCGGCGCCGCGATGAAAATCTTGCCGGGAGCGGCAAGCCGCATCTTGTGCAGCAGGCCCTGGTCGGTGGCCACGATGAAATGCGTGGCGTCGAGTTCGCGCGCGGCCTTGATCATCTGCGCGGTCGAGCCCACCACGTCGGCCTGGTCCACGACGGCGGGCGGCGATTCCGGATGCACCAGCACCTTGGCCTGCGGATGTTCCGCCCGCAGCAGTTCGAGCTCGATGCCCTTGAACTCGTCGTGCACCAGGCACGAGCCCTGCCACATCAGCATATCGGCGCCGGTCTGCGACTGGACGTAGGCGCCCAGGTGGCGGTCGGGCGCCCACAGGATCTTTTCCCCGCGGGCGTGCAGGTCCGCGACGATGTCCAGCGCGATGGCCGAGGTCACGGCCCAGTCCGCCCGGGCCTTCACGGCCGCGCTGGTATTGGCGTAGACCACCACGGTGCGGTCGGGATGGGCATCGCAGAAGGCCGAGAACTCGTCCAGGGGACAGCCCAGGTCCAACGAGCAGGTGGCGTCCAGGTCCGGCATCAGCACGCGCTTCTCGGGGCTGAGGATCTTGGCCGTTTCCCCCATGAACCGCACCCCCGCCACCACCAGCGTGCTGGCCGCGTGGTCGCGGCCGAAGCGCGCCATCTCCAGGGAATCCGCGACGCAGCCGCCCGTCTCGTCGGCCAGTTCCTGCAATTCGGCATCCACGTAGTAATGCGCGACCAGCACCGCGTTCTCGCGCTGGAGCAGTGCCCGGATGCGCGCCTTCAGTTCGTCCCGCCGCTGCCCCGGCAAGTCCTCGGGCACCTTGGCCCAGGCCTGCCCTACCGAGCACGAGCCGCCGGCGGCCGTGGGCGAATCGAAATCGAAAGTGCGAAGCAGCGTCTGGCTCATCCTGTCATCCGTCCATTTATGCTCATACTGAGCATTTTTTGGGCAAAAAAATATCGACCGGACTTATGCTAAATATGAGCATAACGAATGTCAATAGCGAAAACCCGAAAACGCATGGCGACATGCCGTAAAGCAAGCACCAAAAGAAAAAGGGCCTGGATGACTCCAAGCCCTTGATCCCGACACGTATGCGCTTCGACAGAGTGGTGGGTGCTACAGGGGTCGAACCTGTGACCTACGCCTTGTAAGGGCGCCGCTCTACCAACTGAGCTAAGCACCCTCTGCGATACGACTCGTGACTCGGCGCGTATTGTAGCGGATTGCCCGGGCACCTGCATCAGCCGCCCCGCGGCAGCCGGCTGGGCGGATAACCGTAGAACTTTTTGAATGCCTGCGCATACGCGCCCTCGGTGGCATAGCCCACCGCCAGCGCGATATCCAGTTGCCGCCAACCCTGCGCATGCAGTTCGGCCGCCCGGGTCATCCGTGCATAGTTGCGCCATTGCTGGAAGGACATGCCGGTATGGGCCACGAACGCGCGCTGGATGGTCTTCTCGCTGGCTCCCGCCACGCGCGCCCACGCCCCCAGCGAACGATTGTCGGCCGGATCCTGTTCCAGCGCGCGGCAGATGGGCGCGATGCGCGCATCGCCCGGGATCTGTATGCCCGGCTCGGTCCAGGGCGCCGACGCCAGTTCGTCGGCCAGCACGCGCGCCTTGCGCAGGCGCTGTTCGCCCCCGCCGCCATCCGGACTCCAGCTTGCCGCGTCCAGGATCAGTTCCCGCAGCAGCGGCCGCACGCAGACGACCACGCAGCGTCCCGCGTCGTAGAAATCCTGCTCGACGTAGACACTGTGATATCGAAAACTGCGGTCCATCAGCACGGCGTGCGGCACGCCGCGCGGTATCCACGCCGCCCTGTCGGGCGCGAGCCGTATCACCCGCTGCCGGGTCTCCAGCAGCGTCGAGCCCTGCTCGGGATAAAGCAGTTGCCCCACTTCATGGCTGTGCATGGCGGCGTGCGCCGCGCGCCCTTCCCTGACCACGATGCGCAACGGAAACCGTTGCGGGGCGACGATGCCGGACATGTCCGATCCTCAATGAAATCTGGCCGAGATGCGACGGCGCGAGAAACAGCGCCGGTCGATGATGCAGGCGTCGTCAACCGGAGCCCCTCATGTACATCGACCTCACGCTTTCCATCGACATCCAGGACCCCATTATCGCCAAAGCCAGCACCGATCCCGACAGCTACATGTCGCGCGGCCACATCGGCACCCATCTCGACGTCTACGGCGGCCAGGCCTTCCCGCCCGCCCACTACTGCATGCGGCGAGGCCTCTTGATCGACGCGCGGGACGCCGGCGACGAAATCGGCCTCACGGTCCTGGCCGGCCGCGAGTTCCAGGCCGGCGACTTCCTCATCTTCCATACCGGTCATCTCGCCCGCCACGTCTACGGCTCCCGCCCGTACTACCAGAACCAGCCGAAATTCTCGTGGGACCTGGTCCGGCACCTGGCCGAGCGCGATACCGGCTTCATCGGCCTGGACTTTCCCGGTATGCGGCCCGGCCCCGAGCACAACACCGCGGACCGCATCGTGGGCAGCCGCGGCGGCTACGTCATCGAGAATCTGGCCAATGTGGACAGATTGCATGCCCAGGCCGGCGACCGGACGTTCCTGGTCTGCACGGGATGGACCGGCTTCCAGGGCTCGACGGGACTGTCGTGCCGTGTCGTTGCCCACCTGGACTGAGACCGCAGGAGAAGCCCGCCATGACCTCGCATCCTGTTGCTCCCCCCCACCCCGACGGCAGCGCCTATCGCGCCGCCATGGCCCGCCTGGGCGCCTCGGTGCACATCGTCACCAGCGCGGGCCCCGCGGGCCGCGTGGGCCTGACGGCCTCGGCCGTCTGCAGCGTGACCGACGACCCGCCCATGCTGCTGGTGTGCCTGAACCGGCGCTCGTCGGCCCACGACGCGACGCTGGCCAACGGCGTACTGTGCGTCAACACGTTGGCCGCCGGCCACGAACCCCTGTCGCGCCGGTTCAGCGGCGGCGGGGACATGGACGGCCGGTTCGCGCAAGGCGCGTGGAGCCGCCTGGAAACGGGCTCGCCGGTCCTGGAGGACGCGATGGCCGCGTTCGACTGCCGCATCGTCGACACGACGCGGCAGGGCACGCACACCGTCATGTTCTGCGAGGTCCAGGGCTTACGCACGGGAGAGGCGCCGGCCGGCCTGTTCTATTTTTCGCGGACGTATCACGCGTTGGGACCGGCAACCTAGGGACGAAAAAAAACCCTGGCGCCAAACCAGGGTTTCTCGTCACGAAGTGCGTGCGCCTTAGTTGACGGCGTCTTTCAGCGCCTTGCCCGGACGGAACTTCGGCACCTTGGCCTTCTTGATCTTGATGGCTTCGCCGGTGCGCGGGTTACGGCCGGTGCGGGCCGCGCGAGCGCTCACCGCGAAAGTGCCGAAACCGACCAGCGTCACCGTGCCGCCCTTCTTGAGCGTCGTTTTCACCGCTCCCACCAGCGCATCCAGCGAACGGCCGGCAGCCGCCTTGGAAATGTCGGCTTGCTTGGCGATGTGGTCGATAAGCTCGGTCTTGTTCATTAGGCCCCTCACAAGGTCTATCTGTGGAAAAAATTTTTGGTCCCGATGCGAGTCCGCAAGGGGCACCCCCGAAGAGCGACGTACCCCGCCGGGACTGCTCTTACGGGTACGAAACGCAGACGGCTATTTAATCCTCGGGCAGAAAGTCGTGTCAAGGGAAACCCGCTGGAAAACCGCGTAAAACCTCATGTTTCCGCATGTGACGAAAAAAAGAGGGCACTTGCGTGCCCTCTTCCATGCCCCGGACCTCGGGATCAGTGCTTCATGACGGGATCCGTGGCCGCTCCGCCTTCGGCGGCCACATGGGCCTCGACCTTGCCCTCGGCCTTCGCGGCCTCTTCCTCGGGCAATGGCTCGGGCAGCCGCTCCAGCGCGAGTTCGAGCACCCGGTCGATCCAGCGGACCGGCACGATCTCGAGGTGGTTCTTGACCGTATCCGGAATCTCCGCCAGGTCCTTGGCGTTCTCCTCCGGAATCAGCACGGTCTTGATACCGCCGCGGTGCGCCGCCAGCAGCTTCTCTTTCAGGCCGCCGATGGGCAGGACTTCGCCGCGCAACGTGATCTCGCCGGTCATCGCCACGTCGGCGCGCACCGGAATGCCCGTCAACGAGGAAACGATGGCCGTGGTGATCGCCGCGCCCGCGGACGGACCGTCCTTGGGCGTGGCGCCCTCGGGCACGTGCACGTGCATGTCCTTCTTCTCGAACACGGCGTGATCGATGCCCAGACGGCGGGCGCGCGAACGCACCACCGAGCGCGCGGCCTCGACCGACTCCTTCATGACGTCGCCCAGCGAACCGGTGCGCTGGATGGCGCCCTTGCCCGGCATGACCGCCACTTCGATCGTCAGCAGGTCGCCGCCCACCTCGGTCCATGCCAGACCGGTCACCTGGCCGATCTGGTTCTCCTTCTCGGCCACGCCGAAGGTGTAACGGCGCACGCCCAGATAGTCGTTCAGGTTGTCCGCCGTGACGACCACTTGCCGCTTGTCGCCCTTGAGCAGCAGGCCCTTGACCACCTTGCGGCAGATCTTGCTGACCTCTCGCTCCAGCGCGCGCACGCCCGCTTCCCGGGTGTAGTAGCGCACGATGTCGCGCAGGGCCGATTCCTCGACCTTGAGCTCTTCGGCCTTCAGCCCGTTGTTCTTCATCTGCTTGGGCAGCAGATGCTGCATGGCGATGTGCACCTTCTCGTCTTCGGTGTAACCCGACAGGCGGATGACCTCCATCCGGTCCAGCAACGCCGGCGGAATGTTCAGCGTGTTGCTGGTCGCCACGAACATCACGTCGGACAGGTCGAAATCGACCTCGACATAGTGGTCCTGGAAGGTGTGGTTCTGTTCCGGATCCAGCACCTCGAGCAGCGCCGACGCCGGATCGCCACGGAAATCCATGCCCATCTTGTCGACTTCGTCGAGCAGGAAAAGCGGATTGCGCGCGCCGACCTTGGAGAGGTTCTGCAGGATCTTGCCCGGCATCGAACCGATATAGGTACGGCGGTGGCCGCGGATCTCGGACTCGTCGCGCACGCCGCCCAGCGCCATCCGCACGAACTTGCGGTTGGTCGCCTTGGCGATCGACTGGCCGAGCGAGGTCTTGCCGACCCCCGGAGGGCCGACCAGGCACAGGATCGGCGCCTTGACCTTGTCCACGCGCTGTTGCACCGCAAGGTATTCAAGAATGCGTTCCTTGACCTTCTCGAGCCCGTAGTGGTCGTCGTTGAGCACCTCTTCCGCGTGCGGCAGGGAATTGTTGACCTTGCTCTTCTTCTTCCACGGCAGGCCGACCAGCGTGTCGATGTAGTTGCGCACCACGGTAGCCTCGGCCGACATGGGCGACATCAGCTTGAGCTTCTTGAGCTCGGCATCGGCCTTCTTCTTGGCCTCCTTGGGCATGTGGGCGGCGATGATCTTCTTCTCGAGTTCCTCGAAGTCGGCACCGTCCTCGCCTTCGCCCAGTTCCTTCTGGATGGCCTTGACCTGCTCGTTCAGGTAGTACTCGCGCTGGCTTTTCTCCATCTGCTTCTTGACGCGACCGCGAATGCGCTTCTCGACCTGGAGAATGTCGATCTCGGTCTCGAGCTGGGCCAGCAGCGCTTCCAGGCGCTCGGAGGTGGAGAACACCTCGAGCATCTTCTGCTTCTGTTCCAGCTTGAGCGGCAGGTGCGCCGCGATGGTGTCGGCCAGCCGGCCGGGCTCGTCGATGCCCGACAGCGAAGTCAGGATCTCCGGCGGGATCTTCTTGTTCAGTTTGACGTACTGGTCGAACTGCGACACGATCGCGCGCCGCAGGGCCTCGGTTTCCGAGCCCTGGCCCCGGTCGGGATCGATGGGCACCAGTTCGCAGGCGAAATGCGCGCCCAGGTCGTCGATGCGCGTGATACGGGCGCGCTGGGCTCCCTCGACCAGCACCTTGACGGTGCCGTCGGGCAGCTTGAGCATCTGCAGGATGCTGGCCAGGCAGCCGATCTCGTAGATGTCGTCGGCCGAGGGCTCATCCTTGGCGGCCGACTTCTGGGCCACCAGCATGATGCTCTTGCCGGCTTCCATCGCGGCTTCCAGCGCCTTGATGGACTTGGGCCGGCCCACGAACAGCGGGATGACCATGTGCGGAAATACGACCACGTCGCGCAGCGGAAGCAGCGGCAACTCGATCGGTTCGGGAGGGAGTATCTGGCTCGCAGACATGATTCGTCCTCGAATTTGAATGCAATCAGGATGAGGGCGTAAGCGTGGATTTCAAGCGTCGGCGGGCAACGTGGTCTGCTGGAACTGCCGGGCGCATGCCCTTTTCCCGCACAGCACGCCCGGGAAAAGCGTATGAACCCGAAGAGAGGCGCAGAGTCATCATTCGCCCACAGGCCATTGATTTACACGCCATGGCCCAATGTAGCATAGGTGGGGTCCCCCCCTACGCCCTTCGGGCGCCCCCCAGGGGGCGATGCGGGTGGACCGGCAAAGCCGGATCCACCGCATCCTGGGGTAACAACGGGCTGGCGGAGACTGGCGATACTGCCAAACGCCTGGCTGGATTGGAAAAGAACAACGGCCTTGCGCGCAAACAAGGCCGTTTTCTTTTCCTGATCGTTCCCCAGACCCAGGGCACAGCGGACCCGGCTTTGCCGGTCCGCCAGTGCCGCCCCCTGGGGGGCGCGCGTCAGCGCGTAGGGGGGGCCCTACTTATTGGCGACCTTGGGCTTGTCGCCGTAGATCAGGAGGGGGATGCCTTCGCCGGTGATGGCGTTTTCGTCCAGGACGACCTTGACGACGTTGCCCTGGGTGGGCAGTTCGTACATGGTGTCGAGCAGCGCGGCTTCGATGATGGAGCGCAGGCCGCGGGCGCCGGTCTTGCGCTTGAGCGCCTTCTGGGCGATGGCCAGGAGAGCCTGGGGCCGCACGTCCAGTTCGGCGCCTTCCATGGCCAGCAGCTTCTGGAACTGCTTGACCAGGGCGTTCTTGGGCTCGACCAGGATCTGGATCAGGGCCTCCTCGTTCAGTTCGTCCAGCGTCGCCACCACGGGCAGGCGGCCGACCAGTTCGGGGATGAGGCCGAACTTGATCAGGTCCTCGGGCTCGACTTCGCCGAACAGCGCGCTGACCGAGCGCTCCGACTCCGCCTTGACCGAGGCGCCGAAGCCGATGCCGGACTTTTCGGTGCGGCCGCGGATGACTTTCTCCAGCCCGTCGAACGCGCCGCCGCAGATGAACAGGATGTTGGTCGTGTCGATCTGCACGAAATCCTGGTTCGGGTGCTTGCGGCCGCCCTGCGGGGGAACGGAGGCGACGGTACCCTCGATCAGCTTGAGCAGGGCCTGTTGCACGCCTTCGCCCGACACGTCGCGGGTGATGGACGGGTTGTCGGCCTTGCGCGAGATCTTGTCGATCTCGTCGATGTAGACGATGCCGCGCTGGGCCTTTTCCACATCGTAGTTGCAGTTCTGCAGCAGCTTCTGGATGATGTTCTCGACGTCCTCGCCCACGTAGCCGGCCTCGGTCAACGTGGTGGCGTCGGCGATCACGAACGGCACGTTCAGCAGGCGGGCCAGCGTCTGGGCCAGCAGCGTCTTGCCCGAACCGGTGGGGCCGATCAGCAGGATGTTGCTCTTGGACAACTCGACGTCGTCCGTCTTGCCGCCGGCATGACGGATGCGCTTGTAGTGGTTGTACACCGCCACCGACAGGATCCGCTTGGCCCGGGTCTGGCCGATCACGTATTGGTCGAGGATCTCCTTGATCTCGGCCGGCGTGGGCAGTTCGGACTTGGCGCCGGTCTTGACGTCGGCGGCCACTTCGTCACGGATGATGTCGTTGCACAGGTCGATGCACTCATCGCAAATGAACACCGACGGTCCGGCGATCAGCTTGCGAACCTCATGCTGGCTCTTGCCGCAAAACGAGCAATAGAGCAGCTTCTCGTTCGACCCTTTCTTTTCCGACATGCTCAACCCTGTTCGGTACGACTGCTGAAGACTTTGTCGATCAAGCCATACGATAGCGCATCGGCCGCCGACATGAAATTGTCGCGCTCGGTGTCCACCGCGATGCGTTCGATCGGCTGGCCGGTGTTCTCGGCCAGGATCCGGTTCAGGCGCTCGCGCAGGTATAGGATCTCGCGCGCGTGGATTTCGATATCCGTCGCCTGGCCCTGGGCGCCGCCCGAGGGCTGGTGGATCATGATGCGGGAATTGGGCAGCGAGATCCGCTTGCCCTTGGCGCCGGCGGCCAGCAGGAAAGCGCCCATGCTGGCGGCCAGGCCGGTGCAGAGCGTGGCCACGTCGGGCTTGACGAACTGCATGGTGTCATAGATGGCCATGCCCGCGTACACCGACCCGCCGGGCGAGTTGATGTACAGCGAGATGTCCTTCTCGGGATTTTCCGACTCCAGGAACAGGAGCTGGGCCACGATCAGATTGGCGGTGGCATCGGCCACCGGGCCCACCAGGAAGATGATCCGCTCTTTCAGCAGACGCGAGTAGATGTCGTACGCACGCTCGCCCCGGCCGGACTGTTCGATCACCATCGGCACGTAGCCGAGGGCCTTGGGGCCGAGAGACTCGGCCCCGTACATGGATGCGTAGAAATCTACGAAGCGTTGCATCAGGCAGTTCCCATCAATTCATCGAAGGAGACTTGCTCGTCCTTGACCTTGGCCTTGGACAGCACGTGCTGGACGACGTTGTCCTCGAGCACGATGGCCTCGATTTCGGCCAGTCGAGCCTTGTCCGTCAGATAGTAGCGCACGACTTCCTCGGGCTTCTCGTAGCTCTGGGCGAAGTCCTCGATGCGGGCGCGGATCTGGTCGGGCTTGGCCTTGAGGTTCTCGGCCTTGACCAGTTCCGAAACCAGCAGGCCCAGGCGCACGCGGCGCTCGGATTCCGAGGCGAAGGCCTCGGCCGGGATCGGCAGCTTGTCGGCGTTGGGCACGCCGCGCTGGCGCAGGTCCTCGCGGGCCGCTTCGATGCGGCGCTCGGTGTCGTCGTTGACCAGGGCCTTGGGAATGTCGAAGGTCGCGGCCTTGGCCAGCGCATCCATCACGCTCGACTTGGTGCGGGCCTGGGTGCGGCTGCGCACTTCGCGCTCGAGGTTGGCGCGGATGTCGGCACGCAGCTTCTCGACGTCGCCTTCGGCCTGGCCCAGTTGCTTGGCGAACTCGGCATCGACCTGGGGCAGCACGCCCTCTTCCACCTTCTTGACGGTGATGGTGAACTCGGCGGTCTTGCCGGCGACTTCGGCCGAACCGTAGTCGGCCGGGAACGTCAGCGGGAACACCTTGGTCTCGCCGGCCTTCATGCCGCGCGCGGCCGCTTCGAACTCGGGCAGCATGCGGCCCTGGCCGAGCACGAACGGGAAGTCCTCGGCGGTACCGCCCTGGAACGCGACGCCGTCGATGGTGCCGGCAAAGTCCAGCGTCACGCGGTCGTCGTCGCCCGCGGCCCGGCCTTCGCGCTCTTCGAACGTCACGCGCTGCTTGCGCAGGATGTCTACCGTGCGATCGACCTCGGCATCACCCACTTCGCTCTTGGCGCTGGTGACTTCCAGGGCGGTCAGGTCGGGAATGGCGACTTCCGGGTAGACCTCGAACGTGGCGCTGAAGGCCACCACGTCGTCGGCCACGCCTTCGGTCTTGGGCTCGACGGACGGCGAACCCGCCAGGCGCAGCTTGGACTCGGCCACGACCTTTTCCAGGGCGTCGCCGATCTTGGCGTTCAGCACTTCCATGCGCACTTCGGGACCGTAGGTACGGGCCAGCATGGGCAGCGGGACCTTGCCGGGACGGAAGCCCGGCATCTTGGCGGTGCGGGCCAGGCGCTTGAGGCGCGTCTCGACTTCTTTTTCGATGTCGGCCACCGGCACGGAAAGATCAACGCGGCGCTCAAGCCCCGACAGGGTTTCAACCACAGGCTGCATGCAAAAACCTATATTGAGTATGTGTAATCGACAGAACCGGACACCCGCGCCGCGAGAGGCACCGCAACCAGAGATCGATCCGGGCATTCGCGAATTGTGCCACAGCCCCCGTGCGGCGCCGCAGCGCCGCGCGGGGGCTCCGGAAGCCGCCTTGCCGGCTGCGGCCGGACACCACCAGGGTTGTTCAAACTTGTGGTGCGACCGAGAGGAATCGAACCTCCACAGGATTTCTCCCGACAGGACCTAAACCTGTTGCGTCTACCAATTTCGCCACGGTCGCACATCAGAAACCGGATTGTAACCCGAGTCTCCGAAAAGGCCCGGCGCCCCCCGCCTCCCGCCCGGGGGCGACGGCCCCGCCGGCCCGCCAACCATTGTTTTCGCTTGGCGCGCACGTAGCGGCCCCGGCGGGGCGCCCGTTTACCGTTATTGATCATCCTCACCAAAACGTTGGGATAGATTGCCATTGCAATCCCGCAACGCATTCTTACCCGCAATGATAGAAACCCATACGCCAGAAGTCGCCGTCCTGCTCGGGGAGACCGGCCGCGATTACGAAATCGCGGACGAGCTGATGCGTGCCGGCTTCAGCGTCTACGTCTGCACCAGCTCGCAGGAAGTGCATGCGCTGCTGCGAGCGGGCAAGAACCCGGTGGTGCTTGCCGACGCGGCGCGGGCGGCGGCGTTCGACAGCTATTCGCTGACCCGGCTCGTCTACATCCCGCCCGATCCCGGCCAGGCCGCCGACAAGCCCCACGTGGAAGTCCGCGTGCTGGGCGCCGATCCGAGCGCCGAACTGCTGCCCATTCTGCGCGCCATGCGGCGCCATCTCGCCCTGGCCGCGCCGCGCCTGGCCGAACCGCCGCCCGAGACGCCCACGCCGGCGCTGTGGCTCCTGTCCACGCCCCCGCGCCGCCTGACGAGCCCCGAAGGCCGCAGCCTGCCGCTGACCCTGACCGAATGGCAGTTCATCAGCCATCTTTTCGGCGAGCGCAACCGTACCCTGACCTTCGCCCAATGGCAGGCCGTCTCGGCCAAGGACGGCGCCCGCCAGTTGCACAACGTCGCGGTCCTGGTCAGCCGGCTGCGCCGCAAGGCCCAGCGGCACGGCATCACCCTGCCCCTGGAGGCCGTCCGGGGCGCGGGCTACTCCTTCACGCAGCCCTGCGGGGACCTGGCGTCGGGAACCAGGCAGGCCGGCTAGCCGCTATGCGGCCGCTGCCCCCCGGAGGGCGCTTGTTGCCTTGGGGCGGCCCCACGGCAAAATGCCCGCCCCGAGGTTACAATCGCGGCCATGAATCCACGCCTCGGGCTGCTGCAGCCCTATCCCTTCGAAAAACTGCGCGCGCTGTATGCCGATGTCGTGCCGCCCGCCAGCCTGCGTCCCGTCAGCCTGTCCATCGGCGAGCCCAAGCACGCCACGCCGGCTTTCATCGAGGACGCCATCCGGCAGAACCTGTCCGGGCTGTCGGGCTACCCCCCCACCAAGGGCTCGCCCGCGCTGCGCGCCGCCATCGCCGGCTGGCTGGAACGGCGCTACGGGCTGCCCGCGATCGATCCCGACACGCAGGTGCTGCCCGTGCTGGGCTCGCGCGAGGCCTTGTTCGCCTTCGCGCAGGTGGTGATCGACGGCGCGCGGCAGCCCCGCGTGCTGTGTCCCAACCCGTTCTACCAGATCTACGAAGGCGCCGCGCTGCTGGCCGGCGCCCGTCCCACCTTCGTCAACGCCGACCCGGCGCGCAACTTCGGCTGCGACTGGGCCTCGGTCTCGCCCGCCGAATGGGGCGAGACCCGGCTGGTCTACGTCTGCTCGCCCGGCAATCCGGCGGGCAACGTCATGGACCTGGACGAATGGAAGTACCTGTTCGAGCAGGCCGACAAGTACGGCTTCATCATCGCCTCGGACGAGTGCTATTCCGAGATCTACCTGGACGAGGCCGAGCCGCCGCTGGGCGCGCTCGAGGCGGCCCACCGCCTGGGCCGCGGCGACTTCCACAATATCGTGGTGTTCTCCAGCCTGTCCAAGCGCTCGAACGTGCCCGGCATGCGCTCCGGCTTCGTGGCGGGCGACGCCAGGCTGCTGGCCAGGTTCCTGCTGTACCGCACCTACCACGGCAGCGCGATGAGCGACGTGGTCTCGGCGGCCAGCATCGCGGCCTGGAACGACGAGGAACACGTGCGCGAGAACCGGCGCATGTACCGCGAGAAATTCGACGCTGTCCTGCCCATCCTGCAGGAGGCGATGGATATCCAGCGCCCGCAGGCCTCGTTCTACCTCTGGCCGCGCACGCCCATCGACGACGCCGAGTTCACCCGCGGCCTGCTGGCGCAAGAAAACGTCACGGCCCTGCCGGGCAGCTACCTCGCGCGCGAGACCCCCGCCGGCAACCCCGGGGCCAACCGCGTACGCCTGGCGCTGGTGGCGCCGCTGGACGAATGCGTCGAGGCGGCCCACCGCCTGGCCCGCTACGCCCGCTCGCTGCCGGCCACCCGCATCGCATGAACGACTAGAACACCCATACCGCATGTAAACACACCCCACCCAGGGCACAGCGGATCCGGCTCCGCCGGTCCGCCAGTGCCGCCCCCTCGGGGGACGCGCGCAAGCGCGTAGGGGGGCTCCTCTTATTGGATATCCGACCATGAGCCAAGACCTCAAGACCGTCATCGAACAAGCCTGGGAAGACCGCGCCTCGCTGTCGCCCTCTTCTGCCCCCGCCGCCGTCCGCGAAGCCGTCGAGCACGTCCTTGCCGGGCTGGACAAGGGCGAACTGCGCGTGGCCGAGAAGCAGAACGGCGACTGGACCGTCCACCAGTGGATCAAGAAGGCCGTGCTGCTGTCCTTCCGCCTGGAAGACAACGTCGTGATGGGTACCGGACCGGGCAGCGCCCTGCAGTTCTACGACAAGGTACCCAGCAAGTTCGCCGGCTACAGCGCCGAGGACTTCAAGCAAGGCGGCTTCCGCGTCGTGCCGCCCGCCGCCGCCCGCCGCGGCTCGTTCATCGCCCGCAACGCCGTGCTGATGCCCTCTTACGTGAACATCGGCGCCTACGTCGACGAAGGCACCATGGTCGATACCTGGGCCACCGTGGGCTCGTGCGCGCAGATCGGCAAGAACGTGCACCTGTCGGGCGGCGTGGGCATCGGCGGCGTGCTCGAACCGCTGCAGGCCAACCCCACCATCATCGAAGACAACTGCTTCATCGGCGCCCGTTCGGAAGTCGTCGAAGGCGTGATCATCGAGGAAAACTCGGTCCTGTCCATGGGTGTGTTCATCGGCCAGAGCACCAAGATCTACAACCGCGAAACCGGTGAGATCACCTACGGCCGCGTGCCCTCGGGCTCGGTGGTCGTGCCCGGCAGCCTGCCCTCGGCCGACGGCAAGTACAGCCTGAACTGCGCCGTG
The DNA here is from genome assembly GCF_039523035.1 of Pigmentiphaga daeguensis. Taxonomy (NCBI): domain Bacteria; kingdom Pseudomonadati; phylum Pseudomonadota; class Betaproteobacteria; order Burkholderiales; family Alcaligenaceae; genus Pigmentiphaga; species Pigmentiphaga daeguensis. The sequence continues at coordinate 25,596 of NZ_BAAAEN010000023.1, forward strand.
ATCGTCAAGCGCGTCGATGCGCAAACCCGCGCCAAGACCAGCATCAACGACCTGCTGCGCGCCTGACCCCGGACTTTCCAACGCACTCGCCATGACCACTTCCGTCCTGTCCCTGGTTGAAGAACTGATCCGCCGTCCCTCGGTCACGCCCGAGGACGAAGGCTGCCAGGCCTTGCTGGCCCAACGCCTGGCGGCGCTCGGCTTCGCCTGCGAAACCATCGCGGGCGGCGGGGTGGTCAACCTGTGGGCGCGGCGCGGCGCCGAAGGGCCGCTGGTGGTCTTCGCCGGCCACACCGACGTGGTGCCGCCCGGCCCGCGCGAGCAATGGCATACCGACCCGTTCGTGCCCACGCAGGTCGACGGGAACCTGTACGGCCGCGGCGCGGCCGACATGAAAAGCTCGATCGCCGCCTTCGTGGTCGCGGCCGAGGAATTCATCGCGCACAACCCCGACCATCCCGGCTCGATCGGCCTCCTGATCACCTCCGACGAGGAAGGGCCGGCCACCGACGGTACCGTCAAGGTCTGCGAGCAGCTCGTGGCCCGGGGCGAGCGCCTGGACTACTGCATCGTGGGCGAACCCACGTCGTCCGTGCAACTGGGCGACACCATCAAGAACGGCCGCCGCGGATCGCTGTCCGGGCGGCTCGTGGTCAAGGGCATCCAGGGCCACGTCGCCTATCCGGAAAAAGCGCGCAACCCCATCCACCAGTGCGCGGGCGCGCTGGCCGAGCTGGCCGCCACCGAATGGGACCGGGGCAACGAATACTTCCCGCCCACCACCTTCCAGATTTCCAACTTCCACAGCGGCACGGGCGCCACCAACGTCGTGCCGGGCGAAGCGGTCATCGACTTCAATTTCCGCTTTTCCACCGCCAGCACCGCCGACGACCTGAAAACCCGCGTGCTCGCCGTCCTCGATCGCCACCAGCTCGAATACACGGTGGACTGGACCCTGAGCGGCCTGCCTTTCCTGACGCCGCGCGGAACGCTGTGCAGCGCGCTGGGCGACGCCATCGCCGCCGAGCTCGGCATCGAGGCCGAGCTGTCCACCACCGGCGGCACCTCCGACGGCCGCTTCATCGCCCGGATCTGCCCGCAGGTCGTGGAGTTCGGCCCGGTCAACGCCACCATCCACAAGGTCAACGAACACATCGCCGTGGATAGCCTGGAGCCGCTGAAGAACGTCTACCGCCGGACGCTGGAAGCGCTGCTGAGGTGATGCTTCCTCCTAGGCGCTTACGCGCGCGCCCCCGCGGGCGGCGCCGGCGGACCGGCAAGGCCGGATCCCCCGCGCCCTGAATCAGGATACCGATATGCCCACTGCCGATTTCCATTCCCTGCGCACCGTCCGCGACCTGATCCGCTATGCCGTGAGCCGCTTCAATGCCGCCGGCATCGCGCTGGGCCACGGCACGCTCGACGTCTACGACGAAGCCGTCTACCTGGTCCTGCACACGCTGCATCTGCCCATCGACCGGCTCGAGCCCTTCGTCGATGCCGCCGTGCTCGATGGCGAGCGCGAGGCCGTGCTGGCCATCATCGACCGCCGCATCGACGAGCGCCTGCCCGCTCCCTACCTGACCAACGAAGCGTGGCTGCGCGGCCGCCGTTTCTACGTCGACGAGCGGGTCATCGTGCCGCGCTCCTACATCGCCGAGCTGCTGGACGACGGCCTCGCGCCCTGGATCGACGACCCCTACGCCGTGGAATGGGCGCTGGACATGTGCACCGGTTCCGGCTGCCTGGCGATCGCGGCGGCGGAGACGTTCCCGCACGCGCAGGTGGACGCGGTGGACATCTCGAAGGACGCGCTGGACGTGGCCCGCATCAACGTCGACGACTACGGCCTGCAGGATCGCATCGCGCTGCATCAGTCGAATCTGTTCGAGGCGCTGCCGCCCGCGCAGTACGACCTGATCCTGTGCAACCCGCCCTACGTCAATACCGATTCCATGAATGCGCTGCCGGCGGAGTACCGGCACGAGCCCAGTCTGGCGCTGGCCGGGGGCGCGGACGGGATGGACCTGATCCGTCCGCTGCTGGCCCAGGCGGCTGAATTCCTGCAGCCCGACGGGATCCTGGTGCTGGAGCTGGGCCACGAGAAAGCTTATTTCGAGCAGGCCTTTCCCCATATCGACCCCGTATGGCTGAGCACCTCCGGCGGCGACGACAAAGTGTTGCTGCTCAGGCAGGACCAATTAGTATGAAGGCCCCTCCCTACGCGCTGACGCGCGCCCCCTATGGTGGACCCCCAGCCGCTACGCGGCAGCCCCCCATGGGGGCTGGGACCCGCCTTGGGGCGGCCCGGCACCGGGTCCCCGGGGCGAAACCGGCGGACTGGCGGAGCCAGATCCGCGGTTTCCTGGGGTACAACCCGACGGCTGAAGAACGGCGATTTTGCCGAGCTGCACTGGAGAGCGTGCAAACAAGGCGGTTCCCGCGGTGATACGAGCATCAGGCATTACGCTTCGGCGCGGCACCAAGGTGCTGCTGGACGGCGCCGACTTCGTGGTCCATCCCGGCGAGCGCGTCGGCATCGTGGGCCCCAACGGCGCGGGCAAGTCCACGCTGTTCGCGCTGTTGAACGGCCAACTGGAACCTGACGCGGGCAACCTCGACATCCCGGCCGGTTGGCGCATCGCGTCGATCGCGCAGGAAATCCACGACACCGGCCGCGAGGCGCTGGACTTCGTCATCGACGGCGACACGCGCCTGCGCCGCCTGCAGGCCGAGCGCGCCGCGGTCGACGTCGACCGCGATGGCCTGCGCCTGGCCGAGTTGGAAGCGGAACTGGCCGACGCCGGCGCGTTCTCGGCGCAGTCGCGCGCCGAGCAGTTGCTAGTCGGCCTGGGGTTCTCGCAAGAAGAATTCCGTCAGCCGGTGGCGAGTTTCTCGGGCGGCTGGCGCATGCGCCTGAACCTGGCGCGCGCGCTGATGGCGCCGTCCGATCTGCTGCTGCTGGACGAGCCCACCAACCACCTGGACCTGGACGCCATGCTGTGGCTGGAACGCTGGCTGGCGTCCTACCCCGGCACCGTGCTGGTGATCTCGCACGATACCGAGTTCCTGGACGCGGTGGCCCGGACCATCCTGCATTTCGACCAGGGCAAGCTGGTGCGCTATAAGGGCGGCTACGAGGATTTCCTGACCCAGCGCGCCGAGCGGCTGCGGCAGAACCAGATCGCCTACGACAAGCAGCAACGCGAGGCCGCCCACCTGCAGAGCTTCATCGACCGCTTCAAGGCCAAGGCCAGCAAGGCCAAGCAGGCCCAGAGCCGGGTCAAGGCGCTGGCGCGGATGCAGGTATTGGCGCCCATGCGCGCGGCGGCGGGCATCGACATCAGCATCCCCTCGCCCGACCACATGCCCGATCCGCTGCTGTCGCTGGACGGCGTGCGCGCCGGCTATCCGGACGCGCCCATCCTGGACGGCGTCAAGCTGTCGGTGCGCGCCGGTGCGCGGGTGGGCATCCTGGGCGCCAACGGCGCGGGCAAGAGTACGCTGGTCAAGACCCTGGCGGGCGAAATCGAGCCGCTGGGCGGCGAGCGCAAGGAAGCCCGCGGGCTGGCCGTCGGCTACTTCGCCCAGCACCAGCTCGACATGCTGGATGCCGAGGCGACGCCGCTGCTGCACCTGGCCCGCCTCGCCCCCGAGGCGCGCGAACAGGACCTGCGCAACTACCTGGGCGGCTTCGGCTTCTCGGGCGACTTCGCGCTGGCCAAGGTGGGCCCCATGTCGGGCGGCGAGAAGGCCCGCCTGGCGCTGGCGCTGGTGGTCTGGAAAAAACCCAACCTGTTGCTGCTGGACGAACCCAGCAACCACCTGGACGTCGACACGCGCGAGGCACTGACCGAGGCGCTGGCCGAGTTCGAAGGCACCATGCTGCTGGTCTCGCACGACCGGCATCTGTTGCGGACCACCGTCGACAGCTTCTGGATCGTCGCCGACGGCGGCGTGCACGAATTCGACGGCGACCTGGAAGACTACCGCGACTGGCTGGCCAACCGCCAGGGCGGCAACGCGTCCGCCTCGTCCGCCACCGCTGCCTCCGCCGAAGGCGGCGTCGACCGCAAGACCCAGCGGCGGTTGGAAGCCGAGAGCCGGCAGCGCCTGTCCACCCTGCGCAAGCCGTTGGAGACCCGGCTCAGGAAGCTGGAAGAGGACATGCAGAAGCTGGAGGCTCGCAAGCGCGAACTGGACCAGCTCATCGCCGATCCCGGCTTGTACGAGGATGCCCGCCGGGACGAATGTCGCCGCGTGCTGGCCGAACACGGCGACCTGCAGAAGCGGCTGGGCGAGATCGAGGAGGCCTGGCTGGGCGTGCAGGAAGAACTCGACGCCATCCAGGCCTGAGGCGTCCGCGCGGACGCCTGAACGGAACGGCCCTAGACGTTCATCACGCTGACGGCGCGCGTGTTCAGGTACGCCTCGACCGCTTCCGGACCGCCTTCGGAGCCGAAGCCCGAATCCTTGATCCCGCCGAACGGCATCTCGGCCGTCGGAACGGCCGGCATGTTGACGAACAGCATGCCGACCTCGACCTTGCGGGCAATCAGGTCGGCGTTCTTCAGCGAGCTCGTGAAAGCGTAGCCGGCCAGGCCGTACGACAGCCGGTTGGCTTCGGCAATCGCCTCGTCCAACGTGTTGAAGGAGCGGATGGCGGCAACAGGGCCGAAGGGTTCGTCGTTGAAGATGCGGGCATCGAGCGGCACGTCGGCCAGGACGGTCGGCTCCCAGAAATTGCCGACTTCGCCGATGCGCTTGCCGCCGGCCAGCACCTGGGCGCCCCTCTGGACCGCGTCGTCCAGGAAGCCGGACATGGCGGCCAGGCGGCGGGGATTGGCCAAGGGACCCATCTGCGTGCCCTCGGCCAGGCCGTCGGCGACGCGCAGGCCCTTCGCCCACTTCGCCAGCTCGGCGGCAAATTCGGCGCGCACGCTTTCATGGACCAGGAAACGCGTCGGCGAGATGCAGACCTGGCCGGCATTGCGGAACTTGGCGCCGCCCGCGGACTTCACCGCCAGGGCGACGTCCGCGTCCTCGCAGACGATGACCGGCGCATGGCCGCCCAGCTCCATGGTCACGCGCTTCATGTGCTGGCCCGCCAGCCCGGCGAGCTGCTTGCCGACCGCGGTCGAACCCGTGAACGTGATCTTGCGGATGGCCGGATGCGGGATCAGGAAACCCGAGATCTCGGCCGGGTCGCCATACACCAGCCCCAGGACGCCAGGCGGCAGGCCGGCATCCTGGAAGGCGCGGATCAAGGCGGCCGGCGCGGCGGGGGTTTCCTCGGGCGCCTTGACCACCACCGAGCAGCCCGCGGCCAGTGCCGGCGCCAGCTTGCGCACCACCTGGTTGATCGGGAAGTTCCACGGCGTGAACGCCGCCACCGGCCCGACCGGGTCCTTGAGCACCATCTGGCGCTGCGCCAGGCTGCCGCGCGAGGGCACGATGCGGCCGTACACCCGGAAGCCCTCCTCGGCGAACCACTCGATGATGTCGGCGGCAGCCAGCGTCTCGCCCTTGGCTTCGGCCAGCGGCTTGCCGTTCTCCTGGGTCATCAGCGGCGCGATCTCGCCCGCGCGCTCGCGCATCAGCCCGGCGGCCTTGCGCATGATCTCGCTGCGCTTGGCGGCGGTCATGCCGTTCCAGGTCGCGAAGCCCCGCTGCGCCGCCTCGACGGCCTGCTCCAGGTCGGCCCGGCTGGCGTGGGCCACGCGGCCGATTTCCCTGCCGGTCGCGGGGTTGACCACGGCAAGGGTCTTGCCATCGGCGGCATCCCTCCACTTGCCGTCGATGAAGAGCTGGGTATCCGTATACGTCGTAGCCTGTGCCATCTCGATGGGTTCCTTTTGCTTGTCGCGGCAATACCGCCGTCCTGCGCCGATGGACGCAGGCGTACCTTCAAAGCATAAAGCGCAATGTCCGACGCGCCATAAATATCTTTACATTAAGATTCTTAATGATAAGATAACTGCACGTTCCACCCTTCCACAGGACATGCATCGTGCAAGCCAGGATCACTCGCCTAGAAGGCACCCCCTATCAGCAGCAACGCGCCTTTTCGCCCGCCGTCGTCTCGGAAGGCGGGCGCACCATCTGGCTCGCGGGCCAGACCACCACCGAGGACGCGCAGGGCCGCGACATCTCCGGCCAGTTCGAGGCCCAGGTGCGCGCCTGCTTCTCTCTGATCCAGGGAACATTGGCGCGCTGCGATGCGAGCCTGGCCAATCTGGTCTGGATGACGGTATTCATCGACGATCCCCGGCATGGCGACCGCTTCGTCGACATCCGGTCCGAGCTGCTCGGCAGCACCGGCTTTCCCGCCAGTACCCTGATCACGGTGTCGCATTTCGCCCGTCCGGGCATCGTGGTCGAAATCCAGGCCATCGCCGTGGTCTGACCCCACCCCGCCCCTCCAGGAGACTGCCATGTCAGGCCGCGTCTTGCTTGCCCTGTTCGCCGGTTCGCTTTGCCTTGCCGCTCACGCGGATACCTATCCCAGCAGGAACGTCACGCTGGTCGTCACCAGCGGTCCGGGTTCCTCGGCGGACATCCTGTCCCGCATCATCGGCGTGGACCTGTCCCGTCGCCTGGGGCACACCATCGTCGTCGACAATCGGCCGGGCGCGGGCGGCAACATCGCCGGCGAACTGGTCGCCAAGGCGCCCGCCGACGGCCACACGCTGCTGCTGGCCTCCATCAGCACGCACGGCATCAACCCCTGGCTGTATGCGCGCATGCCTTTCGACCCCGTCAAGGACTTCAAGCCCATCGGCACGGTGGCCTCCAACCCCAACGTGCTGGTGGTGGCGGCCAGGTCGCCGATACGCTCCATTCCCGACCTCATTGCCGCGGCCCGCAAGACGCCGGACCTGGCGTACTCGTCCGGCGGCAGCGGCACCTCGCAGCACCTGGCGGGCGAAATGTTCGCGTCGCGGGCCGGCATCAAGCTGATGCACGTGCCCTACAAGAGCGCGCCACAAAGCATGAACGCGGTGCTGGCGGGCGACGTGGCCATGACCTTTCTGAGCGTTCCCGTCGCCGCCGGCCAGATCCAGGCCGGCCAATTGCGCGCGCTGGGCCTGACCTCGGCCCGGCGGCTGGCCAGCCTGCCTGACGTTCCCTCCATCGCCGAACAAGGCCTGCCGGGCTTCGACGTCTCGGCCTGGTTCGGTCTCGTGGCGCCGGCGGGCACGCCGCAGCCCGTGGTCGACCAGCTCAACCGCGCGTTGCAGGAAACCCTGCGCGAGCCGTCGGTGCGCGAAAAACTCGAGGGCCAGGGCATGGAAATCCTGGGCGGCACGCCCGAGGCGTTCGCGCGCCTGATACGCAGCGAGATCGACCGCTGGGGGCCGGTGGTACGCGCCTCCGGCGCCGCCGTCAACTGAGGCCGCCATGGCGATCGATACCCTGCGCGTGGCCGTGTTCGACGGCGGATGGAACCTGCCCCTGTGGGCCGGCATCGACCAGGGCTTCTTCGCAAGCCATGGGGTGCCCATCGAACTGCGTTATGTCGGCGGTTCGGCCGAACTGGTCGAGCGCCTGCTGCGCGACGAAGTCCAGGTCGCCATCGCCGGCATCGACAATCTCGTGGCCTACCAGGAGGGCCATGCCCGCATCCCCGGCACCCGCCCCGACCTGGTGGCCTTCCTGGGCGGCGACCGGGGCTTTCTGAGCCTGGTCGCCGGGTCCGGCATCCGAAGCTACGACGAGCTGCGCGGCCATACCTTGTCGGTGGACGCCCTTTCCACCGGATTCGCCTTCGTGCTGCGCGAACTGCTGGCCACGCACGGCATCTTGCCCGGCGAGGTCGAGATCGTGCCCGCCGGCGGCACCAGCCAGCGCCACGCGGCATTGCTGGCGGGCCGGCATGCGGCCACGCTGCTGCGCACCCCGTACGAATTGCTGGCGCAGGAAGCCGGCTGCCGTATCCTGCCGGGCGCGCACTGGCTGGACGACTACATGGGATCGGCCGCCTTCTGCCAACGCGCCTGGGCGGCCACGTCGGGCGAAACGCTCCGGGCATTCACGCGCGCCTACCGCGCCTCGCTGGACTGGCTGACCAGGCCGGACGCGGGCCCGCGCGCCGCCGCCCTGCTGCGCAGGCACGCGCCCGGCCTCGATCCGACCCTGAGCGAGCGCGCCCTGGACGTGTTGCTGGCCCCCGCCACCGGCCTCATCCGCGATCTGCGGCCCAGCATGACCGGCATCGCCACCGTGCTGGCGCTGCGCAACCGCCACGCTGGCCAGGCCGCGGCGCTAAGCGACCCCGCCCGCTATGTGGACCTGAGCTACCTGCCGCCGGCGTGAACCGGCCGCGCGGCTCGTGATAGAGTTCGACGCAATCGAAACGGCGTCGAGAATCAGTCCCTTGCCCCCTGCGTCCCCCCCTCCTCCGCGGCGCGACTCCGTCCAGCAACTGCTGGACGACTGGAAGCGCGAACGCCCCGATCTCGATCCCTGGCCACTGGGCATCATCGGCCGCCTGTCGCGCCTGTCCACGCACATGGTGCGGCATGCCGAGGAATGGCTGGCGCCCATGGGGCTGAGCTGGGAGACCTTCAGCCTGATCGTCACCCTGCGCCGCTGCGGCCCGAAATACGCGCTCAAGCCTTCGGACCTGATCAAGGTGTCGCTGCTGACCTCGGGCGCCGTCACCAACCGCATCGACCGCGTACAGGAGCGCGGCCTGGTGGTGCGCGAACCGGACCCCAACGATCGCCGCGGCGTGATCGTGCGGCTCACGCCCGAAGGCAAGGCGCTGGCCGACGAGGCCATCGCCCGCCACTTCGAGGCGATGGCGGAACTGCTGCGGCCCCTCGGCCGCCAGGAGGCGGACAAGCTGGCCGCCATGCTGAGCACGCTGCTGTTCGCCATCGAGGCGGGCGACTAGGGCCTCAAGCCCGCACCTCCGCCGCCTGGGCGGCCAGCAGCAGTTGCGCCGCCACCGAGACCGCGATGATGCCCGGCAGCTTGCCCTCGACCGCCGGCAGCCCGACCGGACACACCAGCGATTCGATGCTTGCCTCGGCCATGCCCCGCGCGCGCAGGCGCCGCTCGAAGGTCACGCGCTTGGTGGCCGAGCCGATCAGCCCGCAATAAGCGGCATCGCCGCGCGCGAGCACCGCACGCACGATGTCGAAGTCCAGCGCGTGGCTGTGGGTCATGACCAGGTGCATGGCGCCGGGCGCGGCATCGGCGACCTCGGCCGCGAGGTCGTCGGCATGCACGGTTTCGACCTGTCCTGGCAGCAGCAGGGGAAAGACGTTCTCGCGGGTATCCAGCCACCGGATCCGGAACGGCAGCGGCAGCATCACGTGCACCAGCGCCCGCGCCACGTGTCCGGCGCCATACAGCCAGAGCTGGTGCGGCCGTGCCTCCAGCCCTTGCAGCAGCGGCAGGACATCGCCAGCGTCCGCCAGCACCGAGAAGCGCAGGTCGACGCTGCCGCCGCAGCATTGGCCCAGCGAGGGACCGAGCGCGAAGCGGCGCGTGCGCGCGGCCACGGAGCCCTCCTCGGCCTCCCGCAGCAGCGACCGCGCATGCGCGATGGCCTCGTATTCCAGGTGGCCGCCACCTATGGTGCCGGCGAAGTCTTCGGCGCCGACCAGCAGCGCCGCGTCGGTGCCGCGCGGAACGCTGCCGCGCGCCTCCAGCACGCGGACCAGGCACACCGACCGGCCGCGCGCCGCGCGGGCGAAGTCGGCCAGCCCCTGGGGCAGCAGCGCGGCGGGAGTCATTGCTCCATGGCCCGCAGCACGGCCTCGGGCGTGGCGGGCGCCGACAGGGGCACGAGCGGACCACGCCCCTGTTCCCGCCGGGCCGCCGCCACCGCGTCGCGTATGGCGAAGAAAGCGGCGAAGCCCAGCATGAAAGGCGGTTCGCCCACGGCCTTGGAGCCGTAGACATTGTCCTCGCGGTTGGGCTCGGGCCAGAGTTCGACATGGAAGTCGGCGGGCACGTCGCCCGAAGTCGGGATCTTGTAGGTGGAGGGCGCATGCGTGGCCAGCGCGCCGTCCGGCTTCCAGACCAGTTCCTCCGAAGTCAGCCAGCCCACGCCCTGCACGAACCCGCCTTCGATCTGGCCGAGGTCGATCGCCGGATTGATGGAGCGACCCACGTCGTGCAGGATGTCCACGCGCAGCACGCGCGTCTCGCCGGTCAGGGTGTCGACCGCGACCTCGGTGGCCGCCGCGCCGTAGGCGAAGTAGTAGAACGGACGGCCGCGCATGGTCTTGTGATCGTAGTGGATCTTGGGCGTAGCGTAGTAGCCGTCCGACCACAGCGACACGCGGGCGGCGTAGGCCGCCTTGGCCACGGCCGCGAAATCCAGCTCGGCGCCCGGCACGAGCACCTTGCCGCCGCGTATCGATACCTGGCCCACGTCCAGGCCGCGCGTGCCGGCCACATGGGCGCGCAGGCGGTCGCGCACTTCGCGCGCGGCGAACTCGGCCGCCCTGCCGTTCAGGTCGGTGCCGCTGGAGGCGGCGGTGGCCGAGGCATTGGGCACCCGGCCAGTGTCGGTGGCGGTGATCCGCACCCACGCCAGCGGCACGCCCAGGGTATCGGCCACGACCTGGCACACCTTGGTATGCAGCCCCTGCCCCATCTCGGTCCCGCCGTGGTTCACCGTGACGGAGCCGTCGGTATAGACGTTCACCAGCGCGCCGGCCTGGTTGAACATCGTGGCCGTGAACGAGATGCCGAATTTCACGGGCGTCAGGGCCAGGCCGCGCTTGATCACCGGGCTGGCGGCATTCCAGCGCGCGATGGCCTCGCGCCGCCTGGCGTAGCCGCAATCGGCCGCCAGCCGCTCGATCAGTTCGGGCAGGATGTTGTCGGTGACCTGCATGCCGTAGGGCGTGCGGTCACGCGGCGCATCGCCGTACAGGTTGATCCGGCGCACGGCCAGCGGGTCCAGGCCGAGATGGCGCGCGATGTCGTCCAGGGCGGCCTCGATCATGCCCACGCCCTGCGGGCCGCCGAAGCCGCGGAACGCCGTATGGGACTGGGTATGGGTCTTGCAGCGATAGCTGTGGATGGCGGCGGCCGGCAGGTAGTAGGCGTTGTCGGCATGGAAGATGGCCCGGTCGGCGATCGGCCCCGACAGGTCGGCCGAAAAGCCGCAGGCCGCCGCCTGCGTCAGGTCGATGGCCAGGACGCGCCCCTGGCCGTCGAAGCCCACCGTCCAGCGTCCGAGGAAGGGATGGCGCTTGCCGGTGATCAGGAAGTCATCGTCGCGGTCGAGCCGCATCTTGCACGGCGCGCCGGCGACGCGCGCCGCCACCGCCGCCCACACCGCGATGTGGCCGGCCTGGGTTTCCTTGCCGCCGAATCCGCCTCCCATGCGGCGGCATTCGACCTGCACCGAATGGGCCGGCACGCCCAGTGCGTCGGCCACCCAGTGCTGTACCTCGCCCGGATGCTGGGTCGACGACAGCACCTTCATCGTGCCGTCCTCGCCCGGCATGGCCAGCGCGATCTGCCCTTCCAGGTAGAACTGCTCCTGTCCGCCCACCGCGAACTCGCCGTGCAGCCGGTGCGGCGCGGCGGCCATCGCAGCCTCGACGTCGCCCTCGACCAGGTGCACGGGAGGCAGCACCCAGGACTCGGCTTCCAGCGCCTGGGCTATCGTCAGGATGGCCGGCAGCGGCTCGACCTCCATCCGTACCGCTCGCGCGGCCACGCGCGCCGCCTTGGCGCCCGTGGCGATGACCAGCGCCACCGGCTGGCCCAGGTATTCGATCAGGTCCGCGGGCAGGATGGGTTCGTCGTGTCCCGCGCCCACCACGTTGGCCGCGGGCAGGTCGGCGGCGGTCACGACGCGGCGCACGCCGGGCATCGCCAGGGCGGCCGAGGCGTCTACGTTCATCAGCCGCCCGTGCGCGACCTTGGACAGCACGGGGGCGACGAACAGGGTGCCGCGCGGCTCGGGCACGTCATCCACGTACAGCGCGCGGCCGCTGACGTGCAGGTGCGCCGCCTCGTGCGGCGCGGCGACGCCGCAGGCCTGCGGCTCGGCCTCGATGTTCAGGATGCCGGGATGGTCGGGTGCGTTCATGGTTGTATCGCCGCAAGTTCGCCCAGGCGCGTGGCCGGCGCCTGCCGCGCCAGTTGCAGGCAGGACCGCAGCAGCAGGTTGGCGGCGGCCTGGCGCCGGTAGGCCGCGCTGGCGCGCAGGTCGTCCAGGGGATCGAATTCATCGTGCATGGCCTGCCAGGCCGCCCGCATGCCGGCGCTGTCCCGCAGGGTCGCGGCGGGCACGTCCACCCGCAGGCCCAGCAGCGCCTGCTCGGTCCGCACGGCACGGCTGGATACCGCGGCCATGCCGCCCACGCCCACGCCGGCGGCGACGATGCGGCCCCGTTCCACGCGCAGCGCCGTGGCCACGGCCACGGCGCTGATGTCCTGCTCCACCCGCTTGGACAGCTTCCATGCATGGACCGAGACGTCGGCGCCGAGCAGGGGCACGCGCACGGCACGGATGAACTCCCCCGGACGCAGGTCGTTCTTCTGGTAGCCGTGATAGAAATCGGTCAGCGGCAGGATCCGCTCCTGGCCCTGCCGGTGCAGCACGACCGAGCCGCCCAGCGCGATCAGCAGCGGCGCGGTGTCGCCGATGGGCGAGCCGTTCGCGACGTTGCCGACCAGCGTGGCGCTGTTGCGTACCGGCACCGACGCGAAGCGGTCGAAGTAATCGATACAGGCGGCAAAGTGCGGCGCCAGCGCCCGCCAGGCGTCCTCGACGGTGACGGCCGCGCCGATCTCCAGGCACGGGAGCTCGCGCCCCCAGCGCGACGATGCCAGCGCATCCCGGCCGATGCGATCGATCGCGGCCAGCCCGGACACGCCGCCTATCCACAACACGTCGCCCAAGGCGCGATGATGCTTGGTGACCCACAGACCGACGTCGGTCGCGCCGGCCACGATGCGGCTGTCCGGATGGGTCGCGCGCAGCGCCGCCAGTTGCGCCAGCGTGCGCGGCGCCAGGAAGCGCCCGCGCGCATGGCCGTCGAACCCTCCGGCTGCTTCCCCCGGCGTCCAGGCCTGCGGTCCGGGCGCCACCCGGACCAGCCGCTCGCGCATCGCGTCGGCCGTCTCGCCCTGCCAGTCCGGCCCGCACATCGCCTGTGCCGCATCCAGGATGGGCCGGTACCCCGTGCACCGGCACAGGTTGCCCGACAGGGCCCGCACCGCGTCCTCGCGGCCGACTGCCGCATCGTCCGCCAAGCGCCGGCCCTCGTACATCGCATACAGCGACATCACGATGCCCGGGGTGCAGAAGCCGCATTGCGAACCATGGTGCGTCACCATGGCCGTCTGCACGGGATGCAGCGCATCCGGTTCGCCGATGTCGCCGGCGGTCGCCAGCAGCTTGCCGTCCAGCGCCGCCACCGGCTGGATGCAGGCGTTGATGGCGCGCACGCGAGGGTTGCCGGCGCCGTCCAGATCGGTCACCGCCACGGTGCAGGCGCCGCAGTCGCCCTCGGCGCAGCCTTCCTTGGCGGCATGGCAGCCCGCCTCCTCCCTCAGCCACTCCAGCACCGTGAAGGCGGGAGGCAGGCCTTCCAGTTCGACCAGCTTGCGGCCATGCCAGAAACGCACGGGGCGCACCCGCAGCTCGGGCGGCGTATCGGGGGAGGAAGGATCGGAAGCCATGTCACTCTGCCAGGAGTACGCCCGCCGCGCCCGTCATGGGACGCCGGGACCATATCGGAAACATACGCGCCCTGGCCGGGGTTGTCATCTTCGGTGGAAGATGAGCATTATTCATTATCGTGAATGAACTCCCGGAGCCGCCATGCCCGCCTCCCCGCCCGCCGCAGCCTCCGGCGGCACCGGCCTGTCCCGCCTCAGCCTGACCGACATCCAGGCCTTCGTCACGCTGCTGGATACGCTGCACGTCTCGCGCGCCGCGATACGGCTGGGCATGGGCCAGCCCCAGCTGTCGGGCCGCCTGGCCCGGCTGCGCCGCCTGACCGGCGACCTGCTGTTCGTGCGCGGACCGGGCGGCGTCGTGCCCACCGCCACCGCCCTGTCGCTGGAAGCGCCCGCGCGGGAAATGCTGGCGCAGGCCGAGCACTTCCTGGCGCCGCCCGACGAGTTCGACCCGCGCAAGGCGCACGGCACCCTGCACCTGGCCGCGCCGGACTATCTCGATCCCATGCTGTTGCCGCGGCTGGCGGGCCGGCTGCGCGCGGCCGCGCCCGCCCTGGCGCTGAGCGTGCATCCGCTGACGGACGACCTGGACTACGCGCAGAAACTGGGCGACGGCCGCCTGGACCTGGTGATCGCCAACTGGCCCGACCCGCCGGCGCAGTTGCACCGGTTGCCGCTGATGGAGGACGAACTGGTGGTGATGATGGGCAGCCACCATCCCCTGGCGCGCCGCAGCCTGACCGCGCAGGCCTACCTGCAGGCGCGCCACGCGGCGCCGACCGCGATGCGGCCAGGCCTGCGCAGCACGGTCGACGCCATGCTCGCGCGGCAGGGGCACGCGCGCCACATCGCGCTCGAGTGCCCCGTGTTCAGCCTGATTCCCTATGTGCTGACGCAGACCGACCTGCTGCTGACCACCGGCAGGCGCTTCACCGACTTCTTCGCCAGCTCGCTGCCGGTCACGGTGATGCCGCTGCCCATCCCGTTGCCGTCATTGCAGTACTACCTGCTGTGGCACCCGCGCGCCCGTCGCGACGGGCCCGTGCGCTGGCTGCGCGAGCAGATCGCCGCCAGCGTGCGCGCCCCGGCCGTCAGCTCCCCCGATACGTACTCCAGCTCCAGGGGCTGACCAGCAGCGGCACGTGGTAGTGCTGGCCGGGCTGGGCGATGCCGAAGTCGAGCGCGACGCGGTCGACGAAGCGGGGTTCGGGCAACGCCAGGCCTCGCGCGGCGAAATAATCGCCGGCCTCGAACACCAGGCGATAGGCGGCGGCGACGAGCTCGTCGCCTTCGAGCAGGGCGCCGTCGACGCGCCCGTCGGCATTGGTGGACAGTTGCCGGAGCAGGACCGCCTGGCCGTCATCCATGCGGAAGAGTTCTATCCTCATGCCCGCGGCCGGGCAGCCATGGGCGGTATCGAGAACGTGGGTGGTCAGCTTTCCCATGGGGATCCTTTGGTGGAACGCGATGGCGCGGCAAGCGCCATCCGGCGCGCCGACAAAAGTGTATATAGTTTCGCTAGCGGCCACATCCCCGCGCACGGCCCCGCCGCCCGGCATGGGAGAATGTCCATGCGTGTCCGTTCCGTTTCCACTCCTGATTCGTTGCCCGCGCCATGACAGCATACCCCCGCGACATGATCGGCTACGGCCGCCATCTTCCCGACGCACGCTGGCCCAATCGCGCCCGCGTCGCCGTGCAGTTCGTCCTGAACTACGAGGAAGGCGCCGAGAACCACGTCCTGCACGGCGACCCCGCCTCCGAGCAGTTCCTGTCCGAGATCGTGGGCGCGGCCGCCTACCCGGCCCGGCACATGAGCATGGACTCCATCTACGAATACGGCTCGCGCGCGGGGGTCTGGCGCATCCTGAACGAGTTCGAGCGGCGGCGCCTGCCGCTCACGGTATTCGGCTGCGCCATGGCGCTCGAGCGCAACCTGGAGGCCACGGCGGCGTTCCTGGAACATGGCCACGAAATCGCCTGCCACGGCTGGCGCTGGATCCACTACCAGAACGTGGACGAAGCCACCGAGCGCGAGCACATGCACCGCGGCACGGAGATCCTGCGCAGGCTGACCGACGGCGCCTGGCCCCTGGGGTGGTACACGGGGCGCGACAGTCCCAACACGCGCCGCCTGCTGGTCGAGCAAGGCGACTACCTGTACGACAGCGACTACTACGGCGACGACCTGCCCTTCTGGACCGAAGTCGAAACCTCGTCCGGCGCGCGCAAGCCCCACCTGATCGTCCCCTACACGCTGGACGCCAACGACATGCGCTTCGCGACGCCGCAGGGATTCAACACCGCCGGCCATTTCTTCGACTACCTGCGCGATACCTTCGACGTGCTGTACACGGAAGGCGCCGACAAGCCGCGCATGATGTCGGTGGGCATGCATTGCCGGCTGCTGGGCCGGCCCGGCCGCTTCACCGCCCTGCAGCGCTTCCTGGATCACGTCGAGAAGCACCAGGACGTCTGGGTGTGCCGCCGCGTCGACATCGCCCGCCACTGGAAGCAAGAACATCCGTACACGCCGGCTGCCGGCTCCGCCTCCTGATCCCGCCATGACCTCCTCGCTCACGCTCGACGTCCTGAATACTGCCGACCCCGTCCGCTTCGTCCAGTTCCTGGACGGGCTGTACGAGCACAGCCCCTGGGTGCTGGAGCGGACCGCCGCGCGGCGGCCGTTCGCCTCGGCCGCCGCGCTCAAGTACGCGCTGGCGCAGACCGTGCGGCAGGCCAGCCGGGACGAACAGCTGGCGCTGATCCGTGCCCATCCCGAGCTGGCCGGCCGCGCCGCCGTGGCGGGCCAGCTGACCGAGGATTCGGCCGGCGAACAGGCGCGCGCCGGACTCACCCAGTGTTCGCCCGAGGAGTTCGAACTGCTGCAGCAATTGAACGCGGCCTACAACAGCCGCTTCGGATTCCCGTTCATCATCGCCGTGCGGGGGCCCACCGGCGCCGGCCTGAGCCGCTACGACATCATCGCCGCCCTGGAACGCCGGCTGCGCCACGCGCCCGACCAGGAGTTCGCCGAAGCCCTGCGGCAAATCGACCGGATCGCCGAGATCCGTCTGGCGGACCGGCTCTCGCTCGCCCGGCCCTATGGCGATGCCGTCATGGACTGGGCCGAGACGCTGGCCAGCTACTCCGATTCCCCCGACCATCTGACCTGCACCTACCTGTCCGCCGCCCACCGCGCGGTGGCGGCCCGCCTCCAGAGCTGGATGCTAGAAGCCGGGTTCGACTCCGTCTACCAGGACGCGGCCGGCAACGTCGTGGGCCGCTACCGTGCCGCTCCCACCGTGGCCGAGCCGCAGCTGGTGGCCACCGGCAGCCATTACGACACGGTCCGCAACGGCGGAAAATACGACGGCCGCCTGGGAGTCCTGCTGCCCATCGCCGTCGTGGCCGACCTGAAACGGCGCAACCGCCGCCTGCCCTTCGACCTGGACGTGGTGGCCTTCGCCGAGGAGGAAGGCGTGCGCTACGGCAGCACCTTCCTGGGTTCGTCGGCCTACATCGGCCGCTTCGACCCCAGCGTGCTGGATGCGCTGGACGCCTCCGACATCAGCATGCGCGAGGCCATGCAGCTCGCGGGCCTCGATCCGGAACAACTGGGCAAGGCGGCGGCCGAGGCGGCGCGCCTGCGGCACTACTTCGAGATCCACATCGAACAGGGGCCGGTGCTGCTGGAACGCAACCTGCCGGTGGGCGTGGTCACCTCCATCGCCGGCAGCGTGCGGCGGCTCATGACCCTGGGCGGCGTCGCCAGCCACGCCGGCACCACACCCATGGACATGCGCCGCGACGCCGCCTGCGCCGCGGCCGAGATCGTGCTGGCGGTGGAACGGCGCTGCGCGCAGGTGCCGTCGCTGGTCGGCACGGTGGGGATATTGAACGTGCCCCACGGCTCGATAAACGTCATTCCCGGCGCCTGCACCCTGTCGCTGGACCTGCGCGCCGCCGACAACGCCGTGCGCGACGCGGCGCTGGCCGACATCGAGCGGGAGATATCGGCCATCTGCTCGCGGCGCGGCATCACGGTCACGACCGAGGAACTGATGCGCGCCGCCGCCGCGCCCTGCGCCCGGGAGCAGATGGCCATGTGGTCGCGCGCCATCGCCGAACGCGGCCTGCCCGCCTTCGAACTGCCGTCGGGCGCCGGCCACGATGCGATGAAGCTGGCCGAGGCCACGTCCATCACCATGCTGTTCACCCGCTGCGGCAACGGCGGCATCAGCCACAACCCGCTGGAGACCATGACGGCCGACGATGCCCAGCTGGCCGGCGAACTGATGCTGGACTTTCTGGAACAGATGGCGGCGGCCCTCAGCCGCTGACCAGGCGCGCCAACACCGGCGCACCGTCGACGAACACCATCAGCTCGCCCGGTTCGAAGCGGCGCCAGACTTCGTTCGTGGTCAGGGGCTCGGTCACGATGACCGCGACCCGGTCGTCAGGCGTGGTCACCTGGGCGAAATCCACGCTGACCTCGTCGTCCGACAGGCTGGCGGTGGCGAAGGGGTGCTGGCGCACCAGGTAGTGCAGGCGCGTGGAGCAATGGACGTACAGCGCCTCGCCGTCCGACAGCATGAAATTGAAGGTGCCGTGCTGGGCGACCCCGGCGCTCAGCTCGCCCAGCGCATCGGCCAGGGCCTCGACGCCCGGGTGGCAGGCGAAGCGCGCCCGCAGGGATTGCAGCATCCAGCAGAAGGCCCGCTCGCTGTCCGTGTCGCCCACCGGCCGGTAGGGGCCGTCCAGCGTGGGAAGATAGTTCACCAGGTCGCCGTTGTGCGCGAACACCCAGTAGCGCCCCCACAGTTCGCGTACGAACGGATGGCAGTTCTCCAGCGCGACGCGCCCCACCGTCGCCTTGCGGATGTGCGCGATCACGTTCCGCGACTTGATCGGATAGTGCCGGATCAGGTCCGCCACCGGAGACAGCAGGGCCGGTTCGTGGTCCACGAAGTGGCGCACTCCCGCTCCCTCGAAGAAGGCGATGCCCCAGCCGTCGACGTGCTCGCCGGTGCGGCCGGCCCGTGTGGCGAAGCCGGTGAAGCTGAACACGATGTCGGTCGGCGTGTTGCCGTTCATGCCTAGCAATTGGCACATGGGGAACCTTCGCGGTGCAGGAAAGCAGGCATGGATCCTGCTTTTGATACGGGTGGAAACCGATGCGCCCCAATCTGGGGAAACGCCGCACCAATGCGGGTTTACCTCGCATTGTTGAGGCGCAAAACCGGGATGTATTCTCCCCACAAAACCCAGGACGGCACAACCGTCCCCCACTCACCTGAGGAAACCCCCAGCATGAAGACGACACTTCGCACTCCGGGTCGCCGTGCCGTGCTCGCCGGCCTGGCGCTGTCCCTGGCCACGGCATGGGCCGCTCCCGCCGCCCACGCCCAGGATACCAAGATACGCTTCCAGCTCGACTGGCGGTTCGAGGGGCCGAGTGCGATTTTCCTGGTCGCGGCCAAGAAGGGGTATTTCAAGCAGGAGAAGCTGGACGTGACCATCGACGCCGGCAGCGGCTCGGGCGCGGCGGTGAACCGGGTGGCCTCGGGTTCGTACGAAATGGGTTTCGCCGACCTGGCAGCGCTGATGGAATTCCAGGGTAACAATCCCGGCGCTCCCAACCAGCCCACCGGCGTCATGATGATCTACAACAACACGCCGGCGGCGGTGTTCTCGCTCAAGAAAAGCGGCATCAAGACACCCAAGGACCTCGAAGGCAGGAAGCTCGGCTCTCCCTCGTTCGACGGCGGCCGCCGCTCCTTCCCCATCTTCGCCCAGGCCAACAAGATCGACGACGCCAAGGTCACCTGGGTCAGCATGGACCCCGCCCTGCGCGAGACCATGCTGGCGCGCGGCGACGTCGACGCCATCACCGGCTTCTACTTCACCTCGCTGCTGAACCTGAACGCGCGCGGCGTCAAGGACCAGGACATCGCCATCATGTCCTATCCCGAATACGGCGTGAAGCTGTACGGCAACGCCATCATCGCCGACCGCAACTTCGCCAGGAACCACCCCGAGGCCGTCAAGGGCTTCCTGCGCGCGGTGGCCAAGGCCACGCGCGACGTGCTGGCCGACCCCGCCGCCTCGATCGCCACCGTCAAGGAACGCGACGGCATCATCGATGCGCCGCTGGAGCTCAAGCGCCTGCGGCTGGCGATCCAGACCGCCATCGACACGCCCGACGCGCGCGCCGACGGATTCGGCGATATCGACCCCGCCCGCATGGCGCTGATGGCCGCCCAGGTCACCCGCACCTACGGCACCAAGACCTCGGTCAATCCCGAGGCGGCGTTCGACCGTTCGTTCCTGCCGGAGAAATCGTTGACGGCTTCCGTGCTTCGCGGCAAGTGACATGGCGGCCTTCGTCGATTTCCAGCGGGTCTCGCTGGCCTACACCGCCGCGCTGGAGCGGGCGGGCGAATACGCGGTCGAGGACATCAGCCTCTCGATGGACAAGGGCGAGTTCGTCGCCATCGTCGGCCCTTCGGGTTGCGGCAAGTCCACCTTCATGAAGCTGACGACCGGCCTGAAATCGCCCACCCGCGGCACCGTGACCGTGGGCGGCGCCAAGGTCACCGGGCCCCTCAAGATCGTGGGCATGGCGTTCCAGGCCCCCAACCTGCTGCCCTGGCGCACCACGCTCGACAACATCCTGCTGCCGCTGGAGATCGTCGAGCCCTATCGTTCCAGCTTCCGGGCCCGCCGCGCCGAATACACCGAACGCGCGCGGGCGCTGCTGGCGACCGTCGGGCTGGACGGCTACGAGCACAAGTTCCCCTGGGAGCTGTCGGGCGGCATGCAGCAGCGCGCGTCGCTGTGCCGGGCGCTCATCCACGAACCCGAGATGCTCATGCTGGACGAGCCCTTCGGCGCGCTGGACGCGTTCACGCGCGAGGAGTTGTGGTGCGTGCTGCGCGATCTCTGGAGCGCCCGCCGCTTCAACGTGGTGCTGGTCACCCACGACCTGCGCGAAGCCGTGTTCCTGGCCGACACGGTGTACGTGATGAGCAAGCGCCCCGGCCGCATCCTGTCCCGCCGGGACATCGAGCTGCCGCGCCCCCGGGAACTCGAGACCACCTATTCCGACGACTTCAACGCCCTGGTGCTCGAACTGCGCACCCAGATCGGACATTGAGCCTCCACCCGCCGACTCGCCCGATGAACAACAAATTCGCCGAACGTCTTGCCCCGATCGCCTTGCTGGTCGCCGTCATCATCCTCTGGGAAATCATCTGCCGGGTCTTCGAGGTCTCGGAATTCATCTTTCCCAGCCCCTCCCAGATCCTGCAGGCCACCATCGACTACGCGCCCGTGATCGCGATGCATGCCTGGCGCACCTTCTGGGTCACGATGGCGGGCTTCGGCATCTCCATCGCGGTGGGCGTGGTCCTGGGCTTCGTCATCGGCAGCTCGCGGCTCGCCTACACGGCCGTCTATCCCCTGATGACGGCCTTCAACGCGTTGCCCAAGGCGGCGTTCGTGCCCGTGCTGGTGGTGTGGTTCGGCATCGGTATCGGCCCCGCCGTGCTGACGGCCTTCCTGATCTCGTTCTTTCCCATCATGGTCAACATCGCCACCGGGCTCGCCACGCTCGAACCCGAACTCGAGGACGTGCTGCGGGTGCTGGGCGCCAAGCGCATGGACGTGCTGCTCAAGGTCGGACTTCCCCGGTCGCTGCCGTATTTCTATGCGTCGCTGAAGGTCGCGATCACGCTGGCCTTCGTCGGCTCGACGGTGTCCGAGATGGCCGCCTCGAACGAGGGGATCGGCTACCTGCTGGTATCGGCCGGCTCGGCCATGAAAATGCCGCTGGCCTTCTCCGGCCTGATGGTGATAGGCGTGATGGCCATGGCCATGTACGAGCTGTTCGCGCTGGTGGAAAAACGCACCACGGCCTGGGCCCACCGGGGCAACCAGGGCACTTGAGGCCATGCCGGCGGCCCCGTCTCCGAATTGAGACGTGCTGTAAGTATCGCTACATAATCCGGCCGATGCGGAGGGCGCGCGCACGGACGTGCATACTATGAGGGTTCGCTCCCTTCGACCTCGAACCAGGTGCACCTCCCGAGTCCCGCGTCCGGCAAGGACATTCCGGCCGCGCGCGCGAGCGGGTCCACCCGCCCGCCGCACGCCATCCAGCCCCACGGCTTCCTGCTCGTGCTCGACCGTGCCCGCGGCACGATCCTGCAGGCCAGCGCATCCGTACGGCAACACCTGAACGCACCGCCCGCCGAGCTGCTGGGCCAGAGGCTGGCCTACCTGGTGCACCCCGCCGACGGCCGCTTCCACGAACGGCTGCGCGCGGCGACCCAGGCCGAGCGCATTCCCCACCATCTGGGCACCGTGGCCTTCGTCGCCGTGGGCGGCCGCTTCGACCTAATGGTCCACCGGCACGGCGAGTCCATCGTGGCCGAGTTCGAACCCGCGGCGCCGCAGGTCCGGCCGTCCGACCTGGGGGGGTTCGTCGACCAGGCGCAGCGCTGCCAGACCGCCGACGAGCTATGCGAGCTGGCGGTCGAACGGATCCGCAGGATGACCGGCTTCGGGCGCGTGGTTTCCCTGGAACTCGACCCCGACGGCCACGGCCGTGTCAATGCCGAACGCCGCGGCCGCGGCTATGCCTCGCTGCTGGGCCGGCATTTTCCGGCCGTGGGGCAGCCGCCCCTGGCTCGCCCCGACGCCCGGGCTCAGGGCCTGAACTACATTCCCGACACCGATAGCGAGCCTTCGCTCCTGGAGCCGGCCCGCCACCCCCGCACGGGCGCGTGCACGGACCTGAGCCTGGCGAGCCTGCGCGCGGCACCACCCACACTGCTGCATTGCCTGGAAGACGTAGGAGCCCGCGCGGCGATGTCGCTGCCGCTGATGTCGCAGGGCCGGCTCTGGGGCATGATCGCGTGCCACCATGCCCAGCCCCGGACCATGCCGCAGGCCGTACGCTCCCAATGCGACCTGCTCGCGCAGGTCGTCGCGCTGCAGATCGAGGCTCGCCAGGCCCAGGCCGAGGCGGACCGGCGGCACGAATTGCAGCGCCTGACGGGCATGCTGCTGGCCGCGATGTCGCGGCACGACAGCGTGCCCGCCGGGCTGGCCAGCGTACCGGAGGCCCTGCTCGAGTTCGCGGACGCCACCGGCGCGGCCATCGTGCATGGCAACGAATGCCAGACCTTCGGCCAGGCTCCCAGCCGCCGGGTCGTGCAGGCCCTGTCGGCCCGGCTTGCGCGCACGGGCGGCACGGGGCTCTTCCATACAGCCAGCCTGCCCGGCGAGGCCCCCGAGTTCGCTTCGCTGCGGGACGTGGCCTGCGGCGTGCTGGCGCTGCCGATCTCGGAACTGCATGCCAACTACGTGCTCTGGTTCCGGCCGGAATGGACGCGCGGCCGCGCCCGTCCCTGGCAGGCGTGCGAGCTGGAAAGCGCGGCGGAACTGCGCACCGCCATCACCGGCATCGTGCTGCGCAAGGCCGAGGAGCTGGCAGGCCTGGCCGACGAACTCGGCCGCATCAACCAGGAACTCGAGGCCTTCTCGTACAGCGTGTCGCACGACCTGCGCGCGCCGTTGCGCCATATCGCGGGCTACGCCGACCTGCTGCGCGAATACGAGGGGCCTCGCCTGTCTGACCGGGGCGCGCGCTACCTCGACAACATCGGCGATTCGGCCCGCTTCGCCGGCAGGCTGGTCGACGCGCTGCTGACCTTCTCGCAGATGGGCCGCTCGGCCCTGCGGCCCTCGCAAATCGATCTGTCGCAGGCGCTCGAGCAGATACGCCGGGAACTCGCCCCCGACCTGGACGGCCGACAGGTGGACTGGATCATGGGCGAGCTGCCGTCCGTCCACGCAGACGCCGCCTACATGCACCTGGCGCTGCGCAATCTGTTGTCCAACGCCATCAAGTACACGCGCGGCCGCGATCCCGCGGTCATCGAGATCGGCGCCTGGCCTCGGCATGGGGGCCATGTCATCTACGTGCGCGACAATGGTGTGGGTTTCGACATGAAATATGTCGGCAAACTATTCGGCGTATTCCAGCGGCTGCATCGCATGGAAGAATTCGAGGGCACCGGCATAGGCCTGGCCAACGTCCGCCGCATCGTCGAACGCCACGGCGGCCGCGTGTGGGCCGAAGGCACTCCCGGCCAGGGGGCGACCTTCTACGTGTTCCTGCCCGGCGCCCAACCCCCTGCCGCAACCGCGGCCGACATGAAGGAGTGAGATCCCCGTCATGCTCAAGCCCATTCTGTTGGTCGAAGACAGTCCCCAGGACCTCGAATTGACCCTGATCGCGCTCGAGAGAAGCCAGCTCGCCAACGACGTGGTGGTGGCGCGCGATGGCGAGGAGGCGGCCGATTACCTGTGCCGCCGCGGGCACCATCAGGACAGGCCGGTCGGCAACCCCGCGGTCATCCTGCTGGATCTGAAGCTGCCCAAGATGGATGGACTGGAACTGCTCCAGTTCATACGCGGGGATCGCGGGCTACAGAACGTTCCCGTGGTCATGCTGACCTCGTCCAGCGAGGAAAGCGACCTCGTTCGCGCCTATGACCTGGGCGTCAACGCCTACGTGGTCAAACCGGTGAATTTTCCGGATTTCGTGCGCGCGATCGGGGAACTGGGCGTATTCTGGGCAGTGTTGAACGAGCCCCCTCCAGGCTCTCTGCGACGCACCGCCGCCCGCAGCAACCGCGATTCCCGGAGCCAGCCAACGTGAACCCGTCTCCCATGCGCGTCCTGCTTGCCGAGGACGATCCTCACGACGCGGAACTGACACTGGAACGCCTGTCGAGCTCGGGGCTCGATGTGGAGAGCGTCATCGTCAACAACGAAGCCGACTTCACCCGGGCCCTGGACGCCGGCAACTTCGATCTCGTGCTGTCCGACTTCCACATGCCGGGCTTTCCCGGCAGCGAGGCGCTGCGGATCGCGCGCAGCCACCCCACGGCCCTGCCCTTTATCTTCGTCTCGGGTGTCCTGGGAGAGGAACACGCGGTCGACATGCTCAAAGAAGGCGCGACCGACTACGTGCTCAAGCAACGCCTGGAGCGCCTGCCCATCGTCGTGAGGCGGGCGCTGGATGAAGCCCGGGAGCGGCGGTCCCGGCACGATGCCGAGCGCCGGCTGCGCGAGAGCGAAACCTATTTCGGCCAGTTGATAGATGCGCTGCGGGACTACTCGGTGGCCACGCTGTCGCTGGAAGGTACGATAGAGAGCTGGAACCGCGCGTCGGAATGGCTGTTCGGCTATCCGGCCGAAGAGGTGATCGGGCGCCCGGGCGACATGTTCAATCTCCCGCCCGAGCCAGGCCAGCCCGAGCCCGTGCCGCTACGCCAGCAGCTCGCCGACATCGGCACCGGCAACAGCCTGGCCGAGGAACGATGGCTGATGCGCAAGAACGGCGCCACGTTCTATGCCTCGGTCGTGACGACCGCCATTTTCGGCAATGGCGGCGCCGTGCGCGGCTTCTCGCGCATCGTGCGCGACATGACCGACAGCCGGGTCGCGGCCGATCTGCTGCAGGTGGCCAAGGAACAGGCCGAGGCCGCCAACCGTGCCAAGGACCGCTTCCTGGCCGTGCTGTCGCACGAGCTGCGCACGCCGCTGGGCCCGATCTACGCGGCGGCGCAGGCGCTGGACCTGCGCCAGGACCTTCCCCCCGAATGCCGCCGCAGCGTCGAGCTCATCAAGCGCAACGTCGAGGTCGAGGCACGCCTGATCGACGACCTGCTCGACATCTCCAAGATCGTCAACGACAAGCTCAGCCTGCGCCTCGAACCCACCGACCTGGTCGGCATCCTGAACGGGATCGCCGAGATCTTCCGCGAGGAAGCGGCCGCGCGGCACATCGAGCTGCACTACACGCCGCTGCCCTATCCGGTCATCGTGCAGGCCGACCCGGCCCGCCTGCAGCAGATCGTCTGGAACCTGCTGAAGAACGCCATCAAGTTCACGCCGCGCGGCGGCGAGATACGCGTGACCGTGTACCAGCCGATGCCCGGCAAGATCGCCGTCGACGTCTCGGACACCGGCATCGGGATTCCCCCGCAGGCGCTCAAGCGCATCTTCGACGCCTTCGACCAGGGCGAGGAAGACGCCGCCCAGTCGCGCGGCGGCCTGGGGCTGGGACTGGCCATCGCCAGTTCCCTGGCGCAGCGCCATGGCGGCACCCTGAGCGTGCGCAGCGACGGCCAGGGCAAGGGCACGACCTTCACGCTGACGCTGGACGATCCGGCCAGCGGGGCTCCGGACGCCCCGGTCGAGCAAGCGCAGCCAGTCTCCGCGCCGCTGGTCCGCCCCGCCAGCATCCTGCTGGTGGAGGACAACGTCGATACCGCCGAAGCCATGCAGTTCCTGCTGAGCGAATACGGCTACGAGGTCGAGGTCGCGGAAAACGTGGCGGCAGCCTGCCGCTGCGTCGACGCCAAGCGCTACGACGTCCTGGTCAGCGACATGGGGCTGCCCGATGGCGATGGCATCGACGTGCTGCGGCACTATGCCCCCCAGCCCGACCAGATCGCGGTCGCGCTCACGGGCTACGGCATGGAGTCCGACGTGCGCCGCTGCCTGGATGCCGGGTTCGCCTTTCACCTGACCAAGCCGCTGGATATCGATCAGTTGATCCGCGTCCTGCAACGCGAACCCCAGGGTTGATGCGCCGGCCCGCCTCCGGTTTTTAAGGATGGGCTAAAATCGGGCGCAAATTATTGACTGATTTGCATAAATCGCCCGGCCTCCCATGGACCGCTTCAAGCAGATCGAATCCTTCGTCTCGGCCGTCGTGCGCGGAAGCCTGTCGGCCGCGGCACGCAGCGAAGGAGTCGCTCCCGCCGTCATCGGCCGGCGCATCGACGCGCTGGAAGCCAGGCTGGGCGTCAAGCTGCTGATCCGCACCACGCGCAAGATCTCGCTCAGCGCCGAGGGCACGGAATTCTTCGAGGAATGCCAGCAGATCCTGCAGTCGCTCGAGAACGCCGAAAACAGCGTGGCGGCGGGCGGCGAACATCCCAAGGGGCACTTCCGCGTCACGGCCCCCGGCGGCTTCGGCCGGCGCCACGTGGCGCCCCTGCTGCCCCGGCTGCTGGACGCCTATCCCGGCATCACCGTGACGCTGGACCTGAGCGACCGGCTGGTGGACCTGGTCAACGAAGGCTATGACTGCGCCATCCGGATCGGCGACCTGGCCGACTCCAGCATGGTCAGCGTGCGCCTGGCCGACAACCGCCGGATGGTGGTCGCCTCGCCCGCCTACCTGCGCCGGCACGGCACGCCCGAACACCCCGCCGACCTGGCGCGCCACAACTGCCTGTCCTTCGGCACCGGCGTCAACCAGGCACGCGGCTGGCTCTTCACCATCGATGGCAAGACGACGCCGCAGCGCGTATCGGGTACGCTGGAATGCACCGACGGCGCCGTGCTGCATGCCTGGACGCTGGACGGACGGGGACTGGCATGGCGATCGCTGTGGGAAATCGAGGACGATCTGAAAGAAGGTCGCCTGGTGACGGTGCTGGACCAGTTCGCCGCGCCCCCCAACGCCATCTATGCCGTGTATCCTCAGCGCAAGCACCTGCCGCTGCGCGTCCGGGTATTCATCGACATGCTGCGGCAGAGCTACGCCAAGCGCCTGCCTTAGGGCAGACGCCGCCCAGGCCGCTGCGGCCGGCCCAGAACAAAGACCAGCCATGACCAAACGCATTCCGCTTACCCTTGACTCCGTACGCTGCTCGACCTGCGGGCTGGGGCAGTTCTGCCTGCCCGTCGGCATGGCCGCCGAGGATGCCGGGCGAATGGACGAACTGGTGCAGCAGCGCGTGCGGCTCGCCCGGGGCGAATCCCTCTTTCGCTTCGAGGACGGCCTGGACGCCGTCTATGGCATCCGCTTCGGCACCCTGAAAACCTATCTGGAACTGGCGGACGGCCGCCAGCAGATCACCGGCTTTCACCTGCCCGGCGAAATCGTCGGGCTGGACGGACTGGGCCGCAACAGCCATGCTTCGACCGCCATCGCGCTGGAAGACAGCGAGGTCTGCGTGATCCCGGTGCGCGACCTGTCCTCGCTGGCCAACCACCTGCCCTCGCTGCAACGCCAGCTCATGCGGCTGATGAGTCGCAAGATCGAACAAGACCAGCAGATGCTGCTGTCCCTGGGTACCATGCGCGCCGAGGAACGGCTGGCCGTCTTCCTGGTCAGCCTGTCGGAGCGCCTGGCCGCGCGCGGCTATTCCTCGTCCGCGTTCGTGCTGCGTATGAGCCGCGAGGAAATCGGCAACTTCCTGGGACTGACCCTCGAGACCGTCAGCCGTCTGTTCTCGCGTTTCGCCAAGTCCGGCGTGCTGCGCATCCAGCAGAAGCAGGTCGAGATCGTGGACATGGCGGCGCTGCGGCGCCTGGCCGGCCCCCATTGCTAGCAGGATACCGATGACCACCTCTCCCCAGGCGGGCGCCAACGCCCCCATGTTCGCCCAGGCCCGCGCGCTGGACCCGCAACGGCATGCCCACCTGCGGCTCGACCGCCAGGCCGGCTACGCCTTCTCGCGCGGCCAGACCGCCGTGCCGCTGGTGGCGACGGAGTTCGCGATGGCGGCGCGGGACCTGCCCATCGTGTTCGCCGGCGAAGAACAGATGCCCATGGCGGTACTGGGCCTGCGCAGCGCGCAGAACCTCCTGGTGGATGCCGCCGGGCGATGGCGGCCCAACCGCTACATTCCCGCCCATTTGCGGCGCTATCCGTTCATCCTGCAGGAAGACCCGGCCAGCCAGCGCTACGCGCTGTGCGTGGACGAGGATGCCGCCCACCTGCGCAGTGCCGCCGACGACGCCCAGCCCCTGTTCGAGGATGGGCAGCCCTCTCCTGTCGTCGGGGAAATGCTGCAATTCCTGGGGGAACTCCAGGCCGGGCTCGCGATGACCCGCGACTACGTCTCGGCCCTGCGGGCCGAAAACCTGCTGATCCCGCGCCAGGTGGCCGTGGACCTGCAAGGCGGCGAGCGCGTCACGCTGGACGGCTTCCTGGTGGTGGACGAGACCCGCTTCGACCAGTTGCCCGACGCCACGGTCACCGCGTGGATGCGCAAAGGCTGGCTGGCCATGACCTACTTCCATCTGCAATCGCGGCTGAACTGGGGCCACCTGGTCGCGCTGGCGCAATAGCCGCGCGGCCGTTCATGCCGCCTCGGGACACGCCGGCGGCGTCGGGCCGGCCCCCACCTTGCGCAGGCTGGCGCCTATGTGCAGGTCGGCGATCTGCCGGCGCAGCCAGGTATTGGCGCTGTCGTGGTGGTAGCGCGCATGCCAGAACTGTCGGATGTGGGTATGCGGGGTCTGGAAGGGCAGCCGCGACCAGGTCGCTCCGGCGGCATCGTCGGTAATGGCCTGGGCGATGACCTCGGGCACTGTGACGATCAGGTCCGTCTGCGCCAGGATCTTGGGCAGCACCAGGTAGTTGGGCACGCGCAGCGCCACTTCGCGCCGGTGCCCCTGCTTGCCCAGCTCCTTCTCTATCTGCAGGTCGGTCTTGTTCGCGGTGACCACCAGGTGCCGCGCCGCGAGGTACTCGTCCAGCGTGATCGCCTCGCCCGCCTTGAGGAAACCGCTGCCCATCACGCACACGTGCTGGTCGACGAACAGGCCCTGCTGGTAGAAACCGCTTTGCAGCTCCTGCAGGTTGCCGACGGCGAGATCGGCATCGCCGCTTTCCAGGGCCGCCCGGTAGTGTTCCCTGCTCAGGCTGCTGACCTCCAGGCTGATGCCCGGCGCGGACGACTTGAAGCGCGCCACGAGCTGCGGCAACACCAGGAACTGGGAAAAATCTGACATCAGGAGCGTGAAGCTGCGCTGGCTGGAGCCCGGATCGAATCCGCTGGCCTGCTCGAAGCCATTGCGCACCAGTTCCAACGCCCGCAGCACGCTGCCCGCCAGCTCGGACGCGTACGAAGTGGGCTCCATGCCGCCCTGCGTGCGAACGAACAGCGGGTCGTTGCATTGGTTGCGCAAGCGCAGCAGGGCATTGCTCATGGACGGCTGGGACAGTCCGACGCGTTCCCCCGCGCGAGTCACGTTGCGCTCGAGATAGAGCGCCTCGAATACCAGCAGGAGATTCAGGTCGAGCTTGTTGATGTCCATGGCAGCATGACTATATCCGCCGGGTCCCGAATAGACAATGCACGGCCAGGCGGCCCTACTGGCCGAACTCCAGCGCCACCTTGGAGCGCTTGGCGATGGCGTCCCAGCGCGCCAGTTCGGACTGGTTCACCCGCGCGAATTCCACCGAATCCAGCGGCCGCGGCTCGAACGCGGCCGCTTCCAGCCTGGCCGTCATGTCGGGTTGGCGCAGCCCTTCGGCGATGTCCCGCCCCAATTGCTCGACGATGGCCGCCGGCATCTTCGCCGGGCCATAGATGCCCAGCCAGCTGGTGACGACGAAGTCCTGCACGCCCGCCTCGGCCATGGTGGGCACGTCGGGCAACTGCTTGATGCGATACGAACTCGTCACCGCCAGCGCGCGCAGCTTGCCGCTCTTGAGCAGGGGCATCACCGGCGGCAGGTTGGAGAAGCAGAAATCGAGATTGCCGTTCACCGTATCGACCAGCGCTTCGTTGCTGCCCTTGTAGGGGACGTGCATGAGGTCGATTCCCGCGGTCGAGGCGAACAGTTCGCTGGTCAGGTGCACCGAGGTGCCCAGTCCGTTCGAACCGTAGCTGAGCGGCTTGGACGAACGCTTGGCATACGCGATCAGCTCGCGCACCGAGGTGGCGGGATGCTGCTGCGGCACGACCAGGATGTTGACGAATTCCGCGACCTGGGCAATGGGCACGAAGGACCGCACCACATCCAGGGGCAGGTTGCGCACCGTGACGGGCGGAATCACGTTGCCGCCCAGGCCGCCGGTGATGAGCGTGTAGCCGTCGGGTGGCAGGCCGGCGACGTACTGCTGGCCGATGATGCCGCTGGCCCCGGCGCGGTTCTCGATGACCACGGGCTGGCCGTACTTGCGGGTCAGCACCTCGCCCACCAGGCGGGCGGCGACGTCGGTCACGCCCCCCGGCGGATACTGCACCACGATGCGCACGGGACGGGAAGGATATTTGTCCTGGGCGTGCAGCGCCCGCGCCCACGGCAGGGCCACCACGCCGCCCGCCGCCTTCAATGCTGTTCGACGATCCATAGTGCCTCGATACGATACGAAGAGAACGACGCGGCGCGGGGTGGATTTTCCGCCGCCATTTATACTACAAATAAATACTACTTATTGACGCCCCGGACAGGAATTCATGCAAACCCTAGGACGGCTAGCGGATGAACTGCCGCACGTAGTCCTCGCCCAGTCCGACTTCCCGATAGTGGCGCCTGCACATCTCGATCTTGCTGAACACATCCTCGTAGCCGATCTGCATGCCGCGCTCGTCCAGGTAGACCATGGCGCCGCTGACGTTGAAAAAGGTGATCATTTCGTCGTCCTTGCCATCCGCGTCCACCGTCAGGGTATGGATCTCGCCCGGCGGCTCGAACACGAAGCGGCCGGCCGAGGCCACCCAATCGTGTTCCAGGTAGCGCCAGGATCCCTTGATGACGTAGCCGAACACCGGCGCGGGATGGATGTGTCGGCTCAGGACGCCCGAGCGCCGCACCCGCAGCAGGTTGCACCAGCCGCCCCCCAGGGTGTTGAAGAACAGCGGACGGAACCAGACGTTGGGCGCCTGCGGCACCCATACGCGCTCGTCGTCGGGGATGGCGTCGATCGCGATCTCGGGCAGGATGCCCGGCAACTGGGCCAGGGGTTGGGCAAACACGGTTCCGGTCATGCGGGGTCTCCTTGCCGGCCGCCGCCGGCATCGTCGGGGCGCGCCGGCGCGCGCAGGAAGTCGAAGTCGCAGCCGTGCTCGGCCTGCATCACGTGCCGCTGGTACAGCCATCGGTAGCCGCGCTGCGCGGCCGGCCGCGCGGACGTCCATGCGGCGCGGCGGCGTTCCAGCTCGGCCTCGTCCACCAGCAGGTCGATCGCGCGGCGCGCTACCGACAGGCGGATCAGGTCGCCGTTCCTGACCAGGGCCAGCGGACCGCCTGCCGCGGCTTCCGGCGAAACGTGCAGCACCACCGTGCCGTACGCGGTACCGCTCATCCGCGCGTCCGAGATGCGCACCATGTCGCGCACGCCCTGCCGCGCCAGCTTGGCCGGGATGGGGATGTAGCCCGCTTCGGGCATGGCCGCCGCCAGCGGTCCGGCGTTGCGCAGCACCAGCACGTCGTCGGGCCGCACGTCCAGGTCCTCGGCATCGAGCCGCTCGGCCATGTCTTCCAGCGTATCGAACACCACCGCCCTGCCGGTGTGCTCGAACAGCGCCTCGTCCGCCGCGGCGCGCTTGATCAGCGCGCCATTGGGCGCGAGCGAGCCGGACAGGGCCAGCAGCCCGCCCTCGGGCTTGAGCGGTTCGGCGCGCGGCCGGATCACCGCGCGGTCCACCCAGGCGTCGCCCTGCTCGTCCAGCAGTTCGCCTACCGTGCGGCCGGTCACGGTCAGGCAGTCCAGGTGCAGCAGGTCGCGCAACTCGCGCAGGATGGCCTGCACGCCGCCGGCCGCGTACAGGTCTTCCATGTAGTGCGAGCCCGTGGGCTTGAGGTCGACCAGTACCGGCGTCTCTTCCGACAACCGGTTCAGCCGCGCGGCGTCCACCGGCAGCCCGAGCCTCCCGGCGATCGCCGTCAGGTGCAGGACCGCATTGGTCGAACCGCTGATCGCCAGCAGCACGCGCAGCGCGTTGTCCACCGACTTGCCGGTCACGATGGCATCGGGCCTCAGGCCTTCCCGCGCCAGGCGGACCGCCTGCGCGCCCGTGGCCTCGGCGGCCCGCAAGCGGTCGGCGTGGACCGCCGGGATCGCCGCCGTATGCGGCAGCATCATGCCCAGCGCCTCGGCCACGCAGGCCATGGTGCTGGCCGTACCCATGACCGCGCAAGTCCCTGCCGTGGTCGCCAGATTGCCTTCGATCGCGCCGATCTCGTGCGCGTCGATGGCACCCGCGCGATAGCGGCCCCAGTGGCGCCGGCAGTCGGTACAGGCGCCCAGGCGCTCGCCCCGGTGGCGCCCGGTCATCATGGGCCCCCCCACCAGTTGGATGGCGGGACATCCGGCCGACAGCGCCCCCATCAGCTGCGCGGGTACCGTCTTGTCGCAGCCCCCCACCAGCACCACCGCATCCATGGGCTGGGCGCGGATCATCTCCTCGACGTCCATCGACATCAGGTTGCGGAACATCATGCTGGTCGGATGCAGGAACGGCTCGCCCAGCGAGATGCTGGGGAATTCCATGGGCAGCCCGCCCGCCGCCAGCACGCCCCGCCTGACCGCCTGGACCAGCTCGGGAAAATGCCGGTGGCAGTTGTTGAAATCGCCGCCCGGATGCGCGATGCCGATGACGGGCCGTGCCAGCGCCTCGCGCGTGTGCCCCATGGACAGGGCGAACGAGCGACGCAGGAAGCGCGCGAATTCGGTGTCGCCGTAGTGGGTCAGGCCCCGGTCCAGGCCCCTGGGCGGATCGTCATGCATGGGCCGCTCCCATGCCATCGCGCACGGCCGGGTTCACCATGGCGCGCGGCTGTCGTCCCGCCAGGGCATCGAGCAGATTGGCCACCGCCAGTTCCATCATCGCGCGCCGCGTCTCCACCGTGGCGCTGCCCGCATGCGCCTGCAGCACCACATTGGGCATCGCGCACAGCGGACTGGCCGGGTCCAGCGGTTCGCGCTCCATCACGTCCAGTCCCGCGCCCGCGATGCGGCCTTCCTGCAGCGCGCGGATCAGCGCGGCCTCGTCCACCACCGGTCCACGCGACGTATTGACCAGATAGGCCGAATGCTTCATCGCCGCGAATTCGCGCATGCCTACCGAGCCGCGCGTCTCGGCGGACAGGGGGACATGCACGCTCAGGAAATCGGCCTCGGCCAGCAGTTCATCGCGCGAACGGTAGGCCGCCAGCCCCAGTTCCTCGGATGGCGTGTCGCGGTTGCGATTGTGATAGACCACCCGCATGTCGAAGGCCTGCGCGCGCCGCGCCACCATGCGGCCGATGCGCCCCATGCCCAGCAGCCCCAACGTCTTGCCCGCCAGGTCAGCGGTCAGCGGCGCGGGTCCCTTCAGCCAATCGCCCCGGCGCACGTAGGCATCCCCCTGCACCATATCCCGCGCCAGGCAGATCACGAACCCCATGGTGAGATCGGCCACCGCGCGATCGAGCACGCCTGGCGTATTGCAGACCAGCACGCCGCCGCGCGTGGCGCGTGGCACGTCGATGTTGTCGTAGCCCACGGCGAAGTTGGACACCACCGATACGGCCGGCAACGCGTCCAGCGCATCGGCGTCCATCGGGGTGCGTACCGTGCACAGCACACCGCGCGCCGTCTCGCGGTCGGCGGCGGACACGGCCTGGTCCAGGCGCTGGCCGATGGGGACGTCGACGATCCGGCAGGCCGCCTCGATGGCCGAACGCAGGTCGGGCGGCACGGGTGCGCTGACGATGACAGTAGGTAGGGATTGCGGCATGGCACTTCTCCGGATCAGACGGACGAACGAATGCCGTGCTCGCGCGCGCACGCGCGGACACGAGTGAAAATGGAACGGCAGGAATGGAACGAGCGGGCGTGGCCGGCCCGGGTCAACGCGCGGGCTTTTCCTGGATGGCGCTGCGCAGGCGCGTTTCGGTGTTCTCGACGTGGACCCGCGCGCATTGCCGCGCCGCTTCCGGATCGCCCTTCTCGATGGCGGCCAGCAACCGGGCATGCTCTTTCTGCGCCAGGGCGCCGCGCCCCGATACCTTGGCCGACCGGCTGCGCGAGACCTCCAGGTTCTTGCGCAGCAGGACCGCCAGGAAGTCGAAGAACATGATGTAGTTGCGATTGCGGGTCGCACGCGCCACCGCCCGGTGAAAACGCAGGTCCGCGTCCACCCCGCGCGCGATCTCGCCGCTGTCGATGGCCTTGCCCATCTCCGACAGCGCGGCACGCATCTCGGCCAGGTCCTCGGACGTGCGGCGCTCGGCGGCCAGCGCCGCCGCTTCGATCTCGAACCCCCGGCGCAACTCGACGATGCCCAGGGTCTGCTCGACGTCCTCCTCGCTGGCCGCATGCATGCGCAGCACCGACAGGGGCGTATTCGCGATCACCGCCAGGCCACGGCCTTGCTTGCTGCTGACGATGCCTTCGGCCTTCAGGCGCGAGACGGCCTCTCGCAGCACGGTGCGGGATACGCCCAGCCGGTCGGCGATCACCTGCTCGGGCGGCAGGACTTCGCCAAGCTGGTAACGCCCGCCGGTGATCTCGTCCATCAGCATCCGTGTGATGCGCTCGGTCAGGTTGGGTTCGGCGCGCGCGGGCTCTGGCGTGTCTTTGAGCAGGGCCATGGGAGTCTCCTTTGTACGATAATAGCATTAGACTCCCTCCTCCCATTCGAAGCAGAACCCCTGGCGGCGCAATGCCGGGCCAACGCCGCCATAGGCATCGGCGGCGTAGCGGCTGGATACCGCATCCGACCAGCTCTGCGCGCCTTCGCGCCCCAGGCCGCGCGAATAGGCGTCCATGTCCGCGTCCAAGGCATCGATGGCCCCCGCCACCCGGTCGCGGTCATAGGCTTCCGCATGCCAGCTCGCTTCCAGCGCCATGCGGGGCTTGCGGACCTCGGACGCCGTGTTCAGGTATCCCAGGCACACCCCGGCCAGCGGCGCGACCAGGCGCGGCAGACGCAGCAGTTCGATGACTTCGAGCATGCCGCGGCGCACGCCGCCGATCGGGCAGACCCCCAGCCCGGCGGCGCGCGCGGCCGCCATCATCGTGCCCATCAGGATGCCCGTGTCCAGCGCGCCGATCAGCACGCTGTTGACGTTGTCCAGGACGGCCTGGCGGCGGCCATGGCGGCCGGCCGCCAGCTCGGTCTTGTAGAAATCCATCAGCAGCACGACGAACACCGGCGCGCGCGCTATCCAGGCCTGGTTGCCGCTGCAGCGCGCCAGCGCTGCCTTGGTCCGCGGGTCCCGCACCGCGACCCAGGACACGTTCTGCGCATTGTTCCAGGTGGGTGCCCGGCGGGTGGC
Organism: Pigmentiphaga daeguensis; assembly: GCF_039523035.1. Taxonomy (NCBI): domain Bacteria; kingdom Pseudomonadati; phylum Pseudomonadota; class Betaproteobacteria; order Burkholderiales; family Alcaligenaceae; genus Pigmentiphaga; species Pigmentiphaga daeguensis. The sequence continues at coordinate 61,356 of NZ_BAAAEN010000023.1, forward strand.
CTCGAACACGGCGGCCAACGTGTCGTCGCCCACCGGGCGGTCGGAAAAATCGCGCTCGCTCCGGTGCGCGCAAAGATGTTCCAGCACGGGATTCACGGTGTTCTCCATGGATATGATTATAGTATAATCATATTTAATCTCGCCACCGATGTTTTTCTTCAGGAGCCGTTCCGCCATGCCGCATGCCGATTTCATCCACATTCCCGTGCCCCAGGGCAAGTCCCCCATCAGCCGCGCGGTTGGCGTTCCGCCCGGCGCCATCACCTACTACCTCAGCGGGCAGATGCCCACCGTGGTGGATCCCGCCGCTCCCGCCGACAGCCGCCAGGCCTATGGCGATACGCGCACGCAGACGCGCACCACGCTCGAACGGCTCGACGGCATCCTGCGCGACCTGGGCATGTCCATGCGCAACGTGGTCCACGTCCGCGCCTGCCTGGTCGCCGATCCCGACAAGGGCAACCGGATGGACTTCGAGGGTTTCAACGCCGGCTATGCCGACTTCTTCGCCAGCCAGCCGGACGGGCATCCGGCGCGCATGGTGTACCAGGTGGCTGGACTGGTGAATCCCGGATGGCTGCTGGAAATCGAGGCCATGGTCGCCCGCTGAGCGCGTGGCCGGCCGGTAGGCCGGCCATCGCGGGCCGCTCAGGCCAGGGTGTAGGCCGTCTTCACGGTGGTGTAGAACTCGGCCGCATAGGTCCCCTGCTCGCGCGGTCCATAGCTCGATCCCTTGCGGCCGCCGAACGGCGCATGCGGATCCACCCCGGCCGTCGGGCAGTTCACCATCACCATGCCGGCCTGGGCATGCCGCTTGAAGTGCGTGGCATGCTTGAGCGAGGTCGTGCAGATCCCTGCCGACAGGCCGAACTCGGTATCGTTGGCCAGGGCCAGCGCCTCGTCATAGTCCGCCACGGGAATCACCGCCGCGACCGGTCCGAAGATTTCCTCGCGGCAGATGCGCATGTCGTTGGAACAATCGGTGAACAGCGCCGGCTCCAGGTAGTAGCCCTCCCTGGCGCGCGCCACCCGCCGGCCGCCCTGGGCCAGCGTGGCGCCTTCGTCGCGGCCGATGCGCAGGTATTCCTCGTCCTGCTGCAACTGGCGCGCATCCACCACCGGCCCGATGTCGGTGCCGGGCGCCAGCGCGTCGTCCACGCGCAGCGCGGCCATGCGTTCCTTCATCGCCCGCACGAAGCGCTCGTGGATGCCGCGCTGGACGATCAGCCGGCTTGACGCGGTGCAGCGCTGTCCGGTCGAGAAAAAAGACCCCTGGACGGCGCACTCGACGGCCTGGCCCAGATCGGCATCGTCCAGCACGACCAGCGGATTCTTGCCGCCCATTTCCATCTGCACCTTGGCCAGCCGCCGCGTGGCGGCCTGCGCCACCTGCCTGCCGGTCGCCACCGACCCGGTGAAGCTCAGCGCGTCGATGCGCGCGTCGTCCAGCATGGCCTGTCCGACCACGGCGCCGCGTCCCATGACGAGATTGAAGACCCCCTCGGGCAGGCCGGCGCGGCTGATGATCTCCGCCAGCGCCCACGCGCTGCCGGGCACCAGGTCAGCCGGCTTGAAGACCACCGTGTTGCCGTACGCCAGTGCCGGGGCGATCTTCCAGGCGGGGATGGCCAGCGGAAAATTCCATGGCGTGATCAGCCCCACGACGCCCACGGGTTCGCGCGTGACCTCCACGTCCACGCCGGTCCTGGCCTGGGGCAGCCGGTCGCCCCGCACCCGCAGCGCCTCGCCGGCGAAGAAGCGGAAGATGGCGGCCGCGCGCACCGTCTCGCCCACGGCCTCGGGCAGGGTCTTGCCCTCCTCGCGGGCCAGCAGCCGCCCCAGTTCGTCCTTGCGCCGCAGGAGCTCGACGCCGATCGCATCCAGGCATTCGGCGCGCTGCGTGGCGCTGGCCAGGCCCCATCGGTGGGCCGCGTCGCGCGCCGCGGTGATCGCCAGGTCCACCTGCGCCGGGGTGGCGTGCGCGTATTCGCCGACCAGGTCGGCCACGTCGGAAGGATTGATGTCGCGCGTGGCGCCGTCGCCTTCCAGCCATTGTCCCGCTATGTAGTTCGCATGCATGTCTTCGATTCTTCCGTGGCTGGCGCCGCTCAGGGCAGCATGACCTCGATCAGTCGCGGTCCGCGTTCGGCCATGGCGCGCCGGAACGAGCGCCGCAATTCGCTTACCGTCGTGGCGCGTTCGGCATGGACGCCGAAACCCGCGGCCATGCCCAGCCAGTCCAGGTCGGGGCGCGAGAGCTGCAGCAGGTCCCTCACCGGCGGCGAAGCGAGTTCATAGCCGTTGCGGCGCATCTCGTCGATCAGGATGTTGTAGCGGCGGTTGGACGCGATGAGGATGGTCACGTCGGCGTTCTCGCGCGCCATCGACCACAGGGCCTGTACCGTGTAAAGCGCGCTGCCGTCCGATTGCAGGCCCACGACCTTGCGGTCCGGCGCGGCGATGGCGGCGCCGAACGCGGCCGGTATGCCCTGGCCGATCGCGCCGCCGGTCAGCACGATGCTGGCATGGCGCGCGGTCCGCGCGGCAATGGCGTTGAAGGGGAAGGCCAGGGTCTTGCCCTCGGCCGAGATGATGGCCTGTTCCGGCAGCCAGGCGGCCACCACCCGCGCGGCGCTTTCGGGCGTCAGGTCCTCGCCCAGGTCCTGGTCGCTCACGCGCTCGGCCGGCGCCAGGCCGCGCCGGGCCAGCTTCAGGTCGTCGGCCAGGGCCGCCAGCGTGGCGGAGCCGCCCCGCCCTTCCTGGCACAGCTCGACCATGCGCGCCGGATCGCCCAGGTAGCTGGGATAGCCCTCCACGCCGAAGAAGGCCACCGGCCGCCTGGCGCCGACCAGCGCCACGAGCTCGAAGCCCAGCAGATAGGCGTGGGCCTGCTCGGCAGCGGGATTGAAGCGGCGGATGGCCGGCAGGCCGCCGCCGTGTTCGCTGCGCGCGGGAAAAGTCTCGCCCACGACCTCGACGTTGGCCAGGCCCTGGAACCGCAATGCTTCCATCAGCGCCGGCTCGTGCAGGGCGTCGCCGCCCAGCAGCAACAGGGTCTTCCTGCCCGCGGCGACATGTGCCGCCACCTGTTCGACCAGGCTGGCTTCCAGCACCGCCGGAGAGTCCGGCACGCGGGCGGCGAACACGGGCTCGTCCATCGCCGCCGCCTGCAGGTCCATGGGCAGGATCAGGGTATGGATGCCTCCTTGCGGCGCCATCGCATTGGCCAGGGACTGGCGTACCGACATCACCAGCGACGCGGGCGAATCGGCCCGGTAGACGCCGGCCGATACCGGCCGCGCCAGCGACTCGATATCGCTGGCCAGCGGCGGATCGGCCTCGACGTGCCAAGACATGTGCTCGCCGATCACGTTGTAGACCGACGAGCCGGCTCGCCGGGCGTTGTGCAGGTTGGCGATGGCGTTGGCGAACCCGGGTCCCAGGTGGGTCAGCGTCATCGCCGGCGTGCCGCGCATGCGGTAATAGCCGTCGGCGGCGCCGGAACATACGCCTTCGAAGGCGCACAGGATGGGCCGCACCTGCGGCACGGCATCCATCGCGCCGACGAAGGGCAGTTCGGTCGTGCCGGGATTGGCGAAACAGACCTCGATGCCGGAGGCGGCGGCGCTGCGCAGCAGCCATTCGGCACCGGTCTGCCGGGTGGGAACGTTCATGCCACCAGCTCCTGCCGGGTCGCCTCGACCAGCGCGGCGTCGATGATGTCCATGCCCCGTTCGAACAGGGGCATGGGCGTGTTGAGCGGGAACAGGAAACGGATCACGTTGCCGTAGCTGCCGCATACCAGCAGGATCAACCCGCGCGCCAGCGCGTGCTCGCGCACGGCCTGGGCCAGCGCGGCCGAGGGCCGCCCCTGTTCGTCCAGCAGTTCCATGGCCAGCATGGGACCGAGGCCGCGTACCTGGCCGATGCAGCCATGCCGGGCCCGCGCCGCCTCCAGGCGCCCACGCATCACGCGGGCCAGCTCGTTGCCGGACTCGAGCAGGTTTTCCTGCTCGAACACATCCAGGACGGCATGCGCGGCGGCGATCGCCAGCGGCGCGCCCGCGTAGGTGCTGCCCAGGCCGCCGGGCGCCACGGCATCCATGACCTCGGCACGCCCGACCACGGCCGACAGCGGCATGCCGCCGGCCAGGCTCTTGGCCACCGTCGTCAGGTCCGCCGCCACGCCGAAGTGTTCCATCGCGAACATCTTCCCGGTACGCCCCATGCCGCACTGGATCTCGTCGGCGATAAGCAGCATGCCGTGCCGGTCGCACAGCGCGCGCAGTCCGCGCATCAACGCCTGGGGCGCCGGATGGAAGCCGCCCTCCCCCTGCACGGGCTCGATCACGATGGCGGCCACGCGGGCGGCTTCGACGTCGTAGCGCAGCAGGTCCTCGAGCGCGGCCAGGGACCGGGCCACCGCCTCGGACGTGTCGGCGGACGGAAACGGCACGCGATAGACGTCTCCCGGGAATGGACCGAAACCCGTCTTGTAGGGCGCGACCTTCCCGGTCAGCGCCAGCCCCATCATCGTGCGTCCATGGAAGGCGCCGGTGAAGCCGATGACGGCGGTCCTGCCCGTGGCCGCGCGCGCGATCTTGACCGCGTTCTCCACGGCTTCCGCCCCGGTGGTGAAGAACACCGTCTTCTTGTCGAAATCGCCCGGCACCAGCGCGTTCAGGCGCTCGGCCAGCCTCACGTAGGATGCGTAGGGCACGACCTGATAGCAGGTGTGCGTGAAACGCCGCGCCTGCTCGACGATGGCGGCCTCCACCCGGGGATGCCTGTGGCCGACGTTCAGCACGCCGATGCCGCCGGCGAAGTCGATGTAGCGGCGCCCCGTCTCGTCGGTCAGTTCGCTGCCCGCCGCCTGCGCGGCGTAGATTTCCGTCACCAGGCCCACGCCTCGCGGGCAGGCCGCATTCTTCCTGTCGGTCCAGCTCGCGGTCACGACCCTTCTCCCTGTTGGTTGGCGTCGGCCAGGCCGACGATGTCCTGCGCGAACACGGTCTGTTCGGCATCGCCGACCAGTTCCGGCTCGGACGGATGCTCCACGTAGCGGCAGATCAGCCAGACGCCGTCCTGCGGGTTCTCGACCAGCTCCACGACCGCCCCTTCGTTGGTACGCAGCCGGGCTCCCGGCTTGATGTGGATCAGATTCAGCGCATTGTGTCCGCTCATGCTTCACCCTTCGGCGCGGATGTTGGCCAGCCGCGCCACCTCTTTCCACCGCGCCAGCTCGGCGCGGTTGAAGGCGGCATAGGCGGCCGCATCCTTGGTCGAGACCTGGAATCCCACGGTCTCGAAACGCTGCACGTTCTCGGGCTGCTGCGCGCCGCGCACGATGACCTCGCCCAGCTTCCTGACGACGTCGGCCGGCGTGCCGGCGGCCGCGTAGGCGCCCAGCCAGCTGGTCACGACGAAGTCCGGCATGCCCGACTCCACCATGGTCGGCACGTCGGGCAGTTCCTTGGTGCGGTTGGCGCTGGTCACCGCGATGGCGCGCAGCGTGCCTGCCTTGACCAGCGCGTTGACCGCGGGCGCGTTGGCGAATGCCATGTGGACGTCGCCGTTGCGCAGGCCCGAGATGACCTCGCCGCTGGACCGGTAGGGAATGTGGATCACCTTCGTGCCGGCCTGGAGGTTGAACAGCTCCGAGGTGAAGTGGGCCGAGGTGCCTACGCCGTTCGTGGCGTAGTTCAGCTTGCCGGGATTGGCCTTGGCGTACGCGATCAGTTCGCTCACGTTGCGCGCTTTCACGTCGCGCCCCACCAGCAGCACATTGACGAACTCCGCCACCTGCGCCACCGGCGTGAAGCTCGCCTGCGGGTCCACCGGCAGGTTGGGATTCAGGATGACCGGCAGGATCAGGCCCCCCAGCCCGCCCGACAGCAGCACGTGGCCGTCGTGCGGCTGTTGCAGCACGTATTGCTGGGCGATGGTGCCCGTGCCGCCGCCCTTGTTCTCGACGATGGCGGGCTTGCCGAATTCCTTGCTCAGGATTTCCGCCATCAGCCGGCCGGCGATGTCGGTCACGCCCCCCGGCGGATAAGCGACCACGACCTTCATCATGCGCGACGGAAAGCCGTCCTGGGCCCACGCGGGACAGCCGCCCAGCGCCGCGGCGCCGGCCAGCATCTTCAGCACATCTCGACGATCCATGTTTCGTTACCCCCAGTCAGAAGAAGACGGTCAGCGCCTTGCCCAGCAGCACGGTCTGGTCCAGCAGGATCTCGCGCCGCAGGACCTTCCAGCCCGAGTCCGTGCGGCGCAGCGTGTCGTTGCGCTTGCCGACGAACCAGGCGACCTCGGTATCCAGGCGGTTCTGGTAGACGATGAAGCGCGACCGGGTCCGGACTTCCTCCTCCAGCCCGGCGCCGGAGGTCTCCAGGATGCGCACGTTGGTCAGGAGGTGCGAGGTGCGCGAGGCCGGCTCCTCGGCCCAGTGCATGCCAGTGTTGATCTGCTCCACGCGCTGGCGCAGCGTCTGGATGCCTTCGTCGAACCACGCCGCTTCCACGCCCTCGCGGGTGCGTTCGCGCTCGCGGTTGTCACGCCTGACGTTGCGCGCGATGGGCATCCAATAGCGGATGTCCTCGTGCAGCAACGTCAGCCATTCGTCGAAGCGGCGCTCGTCCAGCAGGTCGGCCTCGCGGTAGAAGAACTGCTCGATCTCGCGCAACAGGAAGGCATGGTCGGTATTCAGGTGAGTGTCGGTCATGGCGCGCTCCGCTTATTCGTCGTAGGTGGGCATGAGTTCGTCCCACGAGCGCCCTTCCATGAACTGCGCCCATCTCGCGTAATAGTTCCGGTTGTTCTCTTCGGTGAACTCGCCCGTCGTCACCGCGCCGCGCAGGCCGGGCACGGGCTTGGCGTGTCCGATGCCCATCTGGTAGTTGTAGTGCAGCGTGCGGGCGATGGTCCCGGTGCTCGACTCGGTGGCGTAGCACCAGTTCTCCATGTCGTCGGACTCGGTCATGCCGCCCGGCCCCGAATAGCGCAGGTAGTAGGCGCGCGCCGCGTCCTTCACCTCCTGCGGGGCGTCCTTGTCCACGAGATAGATGCGCCACATCTCGGTCTCGGTCGCGCTGACCGGGTGGAATACCGCGATGGTGCGCGGCTGGCGGCCGTGCACCGCCATGTTGGGAAATATGGTGCCCACGCTGTGCAGCACGCGCATGGTGCCGGCCAGGTTCTTCTCGCGCTCCTCGTATACCTTGCGGTAGTACTGCTCCACCTCGGGATAGTTCGCGAAGATCGGCGTGTACGGGTTCTCTTCGTAGTACGGCGCGCGGCCGACCAGCCCGTGCCCCAGGTCCTTGAAGGAGATCGACACGCGATGGGGCGTGGGATCGCGCCGGCCCTTGCCGCCCGGTCCGATGCCCACGACGTCCACCGAGCGGTGGCTGATGTCGTGGTAGAGATCGGCGTTGAAGTTCTCGGCCGCGGTCTTCCAGTTGCAGGGAATGCGCCACTTCTGCACGCCGCCTATCATCTCCGATCCGCCGGGACTGCCGTCACGGTGGTCCAGGGCGAAATCCAGGTACAGCTTCATGTCGCCCAGGTACTCTTCGAACGACGGCGCGTTCTCGTCCCAGGTGGCCCAGATCGTGCCCTTGTAGTTGACCAGCTTGGCCACCGACTTCAGGCCCCAGTTCTTCTTGTCCAGCTCGCCGTAGTAATGGGTCTTGAAGCCCGGTACGCCCACCAGCTCGCCAGCCCGCTCCACCAGCTTGCCGTCGGTGGAATAGCTCCAGCCGTGGTAGGGACAGGTGAAGGTGCGATTGTTGCCCTGGTCGTAGCGGCACAGCCGCATGCCGCGATGCAGGCAGCTGTTGAGCAGGACCTGGAGCTGCCCCTGCCGGTCCCGGGTCAGGATGACCGAATCATTGCCCATCCGGCTGACGAAGTAATCGTCGGGATTGGGCACCATGCTCTCGTGCCCGACGAACAGCCAGGCTCGGGAGAAGATGCGCTCCAGTTCTTCCTGGAAGATGTCTTGGTTGACATAGACTTCGCGGCTGACCGTGCCCTGCTCGGCATCGACCAGTTGCTGCGGGGACCACTTCCGACTCATGTATCGTTCTCCGGAATGCGTGAACGGCGGCTGGAATGCGGGCGCGGCCGGATGGCGCGCCGGCATCCTGCCGGACATGTGTCAAAGGTAGAGGCGAGGCCTTCGGGTGTCTACGCAGCCCCAGCCATACCGGGTATGGCTGACGTGAATATCGGCCCCGCGCCCGCGCGGCGGGGCGTCCTCAGCGCAGGACCATTTGCGCGCCGTAGCGGGACAGCAGGCCCCGCGCGGCCCGGACTTCCCACAGCCCGTCGCCGCCCTGCACGCGCGCCATCATGCGGGCCATCAGGGCCAAGTGCCCGGCATCGGGGACGGGACAGGCGTAGCGCACCAGGTTGGTCAGCGCACGCAGCGCCAGCAGCGGAGAATCCAGCGCGCAGGCGGTTTCCAGCGCCCGCTCCAGCCATGGCCGGAACACGCTGGCCGGCTGTCCCTGGCGGAACAACTGCTTGCCCTTGATGCGCTCGAACTCGGACTGGAGGTAGCGGGCCTGGGTCTGCGTGACTTCGCGCAGCCCATGCGTGGTGGCGTCCAGCCCGGCACCGACGTCCTCCACCAGGTCGCATGCATCGGTCCACCGCGCGACCAGCAGGGGCGCGATCCCCTTCATGATGGCGGGAATCCGCTGCACGCACGAGGCCATCTCCGCCAGCGCCGTGGCGTCTCCGCGCACGGCCTTGACCCAGGCCTCGCTGGTCTCGGCGCAGACGGCCCACAGCGGCGTTCCCATCTCGCGCGCGATCTGCAAGGCTTCGGACGACAGGGTGGCGACCTCGTCGACCTCGCGGTTCAGCCGGTGCAGCTCGGTGGCCGACACCAGCGCGTACAGCAGCGAATAGCGGTGGCCGATGCGCCGCGCATGCGCCACCGATTCACGAGAGGCCTGCAAGGCGTCCTCGACCCTGCCGGTATGCCAGCAGGCGATGGACAGGACGGCCAGGTTGGTGACGCGGGCGTCCTCGCCCAGGGCCAGGTTGGCATGCTGGGGCTGGTAGGCCTTGGCGCCGTGTTCGAGATCCGCCACCGCCTCGGCAAAGCGCCCCAGGAAGAAATGGCTGTAGCCCCGCGCATAGTAGGCGTGGGACAGCAGGTTGGGATCCCCGGCGGTGCCCGCCATCCGCAGCAGCGTTTCCGCCAGCGTCAGCGTCATCGAGAAATTGGCCCATGAGCTGGCGCTGGTCCACAGCCCCCAATAGATCGGGAACAGCCGGGGGTCGTCGCCCAGCGGCTGCGCCAGGGTCAGCGCCGAGCGGAAGGTCTCCACCGCCTGCTCGGAACCGAAACCGTAGAGCGCGCACAATTGGATGCCGAACTCCATCCGGATGCGCAACTCCTCCATGATGGCGTCGATGCCCTCGCCCTGCCGCTCGAACCATTCCAGCGCGCTGCGATAGTAGCTGACCGCCTCGCGATATGCGCATTGCGCGGCCGCCTTGCGCGCGGCCTCCAGCAGGTACTTGACGGCGGGCGCGCGGCTGCCGGCGCCGGAGTAATGCCAGGCCAGCACCTCCGGGTTGCCCTCGGCCAGGCTGGATTCGAGCCGCCGGGCCAGGCGCGCGTGCGCCTGGACCCGCGCCACGCGCGTCTGCGACTGGTAGGCCGCCTCGCGCAGCAGGGTATGGCGGAAGGCGTAGGCCTTTTCGTCGCAGCGCACGATGATGTTCTGGCGCAGCATGATGGCCAGCGCCTCGGCCAGCTCGGCGCGAGGCTCGCCCGTGGCGTCGGCCAGCAGGTCCAGCGTGAACTCGCCGCCCACTACCGAGGCGAATTGCGCGACGGGGCGCGCGCGGCCCACGCTGTCGATGCGAGCCATCAGCAAGTCCTGCAGCGAAGCGGGCAGCGACCACGGCGCGGACGGATCCCGCCGGTCCGCCAGCACGTCGCGGGTCAGTTCCTCGGCATACAGCGGAATCCCTTCCGAGCGCTTGATGATGTCGCGCAACAGCTCCGCGTCGATGTCCTCGCCATCGGCCACCGCGTGCACCAGGTCCACCACGGCGAAATCGTCCATGGGCCCCAGGTCCAGATGATCGACCGCGACCGTGTGCTTCCACGGCGGCACGAACTCGGGCCGGGCGGTAATGAGCAGCATCCGGTCGGGCAAAGGATGCTCCACGAGCAGGGCCAGGACGTCGCGCGTGGAAGGATCGGCCCAATGCACGTCGTCGAAGCAGATGACGCCGCCTTCGGGCACCATGACCCGCAGCAATTCGTGGCACAAGGCGCCGATCTCGTCCACCGCGCCGGGCATGCCCGGGCCGGGTGTACCCGCCTGTGCCCCGACCATCATGCGCTGGCCGATCGTCTCGAGTATGCGCTGCGCGCTTTCGGGCAGGGATGACGGTTCGGCGGCAAGGCGCTCGCAGGCGCGCATCCATCGCACGAAGGGGTGATAGGGCATCTGCCTGAGCTCGGACGAGCATTGCAGGACGACGCGCTCGACCTGCAGGGTGTCGCAGAAATGCTCCACGAGAAAGGACTTCCCGAGCCCCGCCTCGCCGCGCACCAGGCCGACGTAGCACCCTCCCCGGTGGTAGGCGTCGACGAGCCGCGCCATTTCCTCGTCCCGCCCGCAGAACGCGCGCGCAGCGTCCTGCCGTTCCGGGGAATGCTTGCCGCTGACCAGGAAAACCTGCACCTCGACACCGCGGGACCAGTCGGTCAGCTGTCCCGCCGGCTCGATACCGTACTCGTCGCCCAGCAGGTGCAGGGTGACGTCGCTGACGGCCACGCCGGCCCCGCCGGCCATGGCGCCAAGCTGGAGCGCCAGGCGCGACACCATCCCGCCCGCGTCGGGAACGTCGTTCTCGGCGGAACTGATGGCGATGCCGGTATGCACGCCCAAGGCGACGCGCACCGGCAGGCTGCTTTCCTCGTCGCCCCAATGCCGCGACCAGATGCTGTTGTGGCACACCAGCGCCGCCGTCACGGCGCGCCGCGCGGAATCCTCCTGCGCGAAGGGATAGCCGAAATAGGCCAGCAACCCGCTGGGAATGCGCACGACGTGGGCGCCCGCGGCCCGCAGCGTCGGTTCGCAGCAGGCCATCAGCTGACGCTGGACCTCGACGATGTCCTCGGGTTCGCCGGTCACCTCGAATTCGCAGGAAAGCACGGTCAGTTGGCGGCGCTCGCCCATCGACGCCTGCCGGCGCGCTCCAGCCTCGCGGCCCGTGCCAGGCGCCTCGAGCAGCGCCGCCACCGAAGCATCCGGCGTGGTTCCCAGTTCCATGTCGAGCAGGTGGCGATAACGCTGAAACTCGCGCCTTGCCCGATCCAGCTGGCCGGCTTTCACCAGCAGGCGCAGCATCTGGTGCCAGGCCGTGTCGTCCAGCGGCGCGACGGTCACCCATTGTTCGGCGCATTCGATGCCCGCCTGCAGGTTCCCTTCCCGCTCGTGGCTCTCGACCAGCATCCCCAGTGCCTGGAGATAGCGCTGGTGATATTGCTCCCGGCGCATCTGCACCCAATTACCGAAGTCGGGCGCATCGTCCAGCTCCAGCCCCTGCAGGAATTCGCCGCGATACAGCGCCACCGCATGCGCGATGCGCTCGGAGTCGATCACCGCACCCATGGCCAGCGCGCGCTGCTCCCCATCCAGCACGGAAGTGAAGGCTCCGACATCGGTCCACAAGCCGGCCTCGGCGCGCAGCCTGAGCACGTCGCGGCTGCTTTCGATCGCATCGGGCTTGAGGGCGTCCTTCAGCAGGAACAGCATGCGCCGCAGGTTTTCCCGGCCGGCCTGCACGCTGGCGTCGGGCCACAGCATGAAGGCCAGCGCCTCGCGCGTATGGAAGCCGCCCTCGAGTGCCAGGTACGCCAGCAACGCTCTTGCCTTGTTGTAACGAATGGAAAGCGGTCCATCCGCGCTTTCCATGGCCAGGGGCCCCAACAGGTACAAAGAGAGCGAAGATCGCATAGCCTCGTGGATTCCGCGCAATAGATGTCTGAAGAGAACCGTGCCGGGAGCGAGCCCGCCAGGCTTACCGCCGCGGCCGAGTCCCAAGCTTACGGTTCATGCGTGACGGCTGTTTCAAGCCGCGCGCCGAAGCCTTTTCGTGGCCCCTTATTTTGCGTTTGGGTGACTTAAATACATCATTTATAGACCGCTTGCTAGAGGTTGTCGTTCCGCGAATCTTTTCCAATTGAAAAGAATGTCACAATCATGCGAACTTGGCATGTGCAACATGTTTCAGTCGGTTTTACGCTGACAAAAAGACAAGACATGAATCGCCGCAGCGAAGGCAGGCCCGCGCTCGGCGGGCCGGGCAGCTCAGTGCACGCGCCGCGCCTTGGCGGCGATCAGCGCGGCGAAGAAGGCCGCGAGTACGAACGCAAGAAATGCGCCCAGGTAGGGCCCCTGCCGCAGGCCCGCATCCAGCATCACGCCAAAGGCAAGCGGTGCCAACGCCGAACCCGTGTCCATGCCGGAGTATACCAATCCGTAGACCGAGCCCGTGGCGCCGCGCGGCGTGACCCGGCGTACCAGCATGTCGCGGGACGGCCCCGCGACGCCCGCGCACAACCCCGCCAGGGCGACGCAGGGTACCGCCGCCGCCACCGGCAGCCAGCCGGTGGCCAGCAGGGCCAACAGCGCGCCGGCCGCCACGAAGGACATGCCGACGATGCGCTCGCTGTAGGGACCGCTGGAGACCAGGAATCCGCCCAGCACCATTCCGCAGGCGCCGGCCACCATGTAGCCGGACAGCGCGGTACTGGCGGTCACGCTGGAGATGCCGTAGATGGAACCCAGGATGGGAATGGTGTAGTTCTGGACCGCCGAGATCGCGACGGACGAAAACATGAAGAACAGGAAGGCCCCCCAGACTACGGGGTTGATCAGCAGCGCGCCCAGCGACGTACCCGCCGGGGCCGCGTCCAGGCGGCGCCCGCGGGCGGGGCGGCGTGCCGCCTCCACCGCCAGCAGGCGCCGGCCCACCACCGTCATGGCCAGGATGACTGCCACCAGCAGGCCCGCGCCGAAGGCGGCGACCCGCCAGTTGAACAGGTGGGTGAGCGTCGTGATGAATATGGGCGTGGTGGCCCAGCCCAGATTCCCGGTGATGCCGTGCGCGCTGAAGGCGTGTCCCAGGCGGGGACTGCTGACACGGCGGTTCAGGATGGAGAAATCAACCGGGTGGAACACCGAATTGCCGATGCCGGCCACCACGGCCGCGGCCATCAGCCAGCCATAGTTGCTGGCCAGCCCGAGCAGCAGGCCCGCCACGACGAAGCAGGCGAGCCCGAACCACAGGACCGGACGCGCGCCCGCACGGTCCACCACGAAGCCGGAACTGGCCTGGCCCACGCCCGAGATCGCATAGAACACCGCGACCAGGACCCCCAGTTCGGCAAATCCCAGTCCGAACTCCGCCGCCAGCGGCGCGAACAACGAAGGAATCACCAGTTGGAAGAAATGGGAGCTCGCATGGGCGATTCCCACCAGTCCGATGACTTTCCAGTCGAGCCTGCGCCGGGCGAACCTCATCCCGGGGGCGGCCAATGCTTGCTGCACGTCGTCTCCTGCTTTATTGCTCTGCGGACTGCGCCGCGAATCCCGCCGTGCCGGCCCTAGGCAGATCGCCGGATGACCGGCCAGGCCCGCTGCAGGTAATACATCATCGACCACACGGTCAGCACGGCGGCGATCTCGATCAGCCTCGACCCCCACCAAAGCGTGTCGATGCCGGCCACGCGTCCGCCGTACAGCAGGCACGGGATCGCGGTCATCTGCGCCGCGGTCTTGAACTTGCCCAGCCAGTGCACGGCGACGCTGGTGCTGGCGCCGATCTTGGCCATCCATTCGCGCAGGGCCGAAATGGTGATCTCGCGGCCGATGATGACCAGTGCGATCATGGCGTCGACCCGCCCCAGGTTCAGCAGCACGAGCAGCGCCGCGCTGACCATGAGCTTGTCGGCCACGGGGTCCAGGAAGGCGCCGAACGAGGATGTCTGGTTCAGCCGCCGCGCCAGCCAGCCATCGAGCCAGTCCGTCAGCGCGGCGAAGATGAACATGCCCGTGGCCACCGCATCGCGCACGGCCGTGGGCAGCACATGCTCCGGTACGTAGTACACGCTGACGACCAGCGGGATCATGGCGATCCGCACCCAGGTCAGGATAATCGGCAGGTTCAGAGGCATGGTCGAATGCTAACAGGCTACGGGGAAAAGTTCTCGGCAGGGGTCAGTGCAGTTGGCGGTGGATGCGCTCGGCCAGTTCCAGGGAGATGCCCTCGACGGACGCCAGGTCCTCCACGCTGGCCGAGATCACCCCGCGCAGGCCGCCGAAGCGCGCCAGCAGGCGCTGCCGGCGCTTGGCGCCGACACCCTCGATTTCCTCCAGCCGCGACACGTTGCGGGCCTTGGCCCGCCTCGCCCGCATGCCGGTGATGGCGAACCGGTGCGCCTCGTCGCGGATCTGCGCGACCAGCATCAGCGCGGCCGACTCGCCCCCCAACGCCAGCGGCTCGCGGCCGTCGGCGAAAACCAGCGTCTCCAAGCCCACCTTGCGCCCTTCCCCCTTGGCGACGCCGACCAGCAGCCCGATGTCCAGCCCCAGTTCGGCGAACACCTGGCGGGCGATCTCGACCTGCCCCTTGCCGCCGTCGATCAGCACGACGTCGGGCATGATCCCTCCCCCATCGGCGATTTTCTCGTAGCGGCGCGTCAGCACCTGCCGCATGGCCGCATAGTCGTCGCCGCCGGTGATGTCGTCGATATTGTAGCGACGATACTCCTTGGGCTGCATGGCATGGTGGTGGTAGACCACGCACGAGGCCTGCGTCGCCTCGCCGGCGGTGTGGCTGATGTCGAAGCACTCCATGCGCAGGGTTTCCAGCGCGGCCTCGTCGGCGTCTATGCCCAACACCTGGGCCAGGGCCGCGGTGCGCGCCTGCTGCGACCCGGCCTCGGCCAGCACTCGCGCCAGCGCCAGTTCGGCGTTCTTCCTGGCCTGCTCGAGCCAGCTCTTGCGCACGCCCTGCGGTTGCTTGACGAGATTGACCTTCGATCCGGCCTGCTCCGCCAGCATCGCGACCAAGTCGGCGTCGGGCAAGGGGTGCGACACGACGATGGTGCCGGGCAAGGCACGGTCAATGTAGTGCTGGGACATGAAGGCCTCCAGCACCTCGGCGGGCGAATCGCCATCGGTATGCGAAGGGAAGAAGGCCTTGTCGCCCAGGTGGCGCCCGCCCCGCACCATCGCCAGGTTCACGCAGGCCTTGCCCCCCTGCATGTCGACCGCGATCACGTCGGTATCGCCGCTGCCCCCCTCCATGGTCTGCTGGTGCAGCACGCGCGACAGGGCCGACAACTGGTCGCGCAGGGCGGCGGCTTCCTCGAAGCGCATCTCCTGCGAGGCGGCGAACATCCGCGTCTCGATGTCCGTGAGCACGGCCTGGGTCTGGCCGCGCAGGAACTGCGTGGCCCGGTCCACGTCCAGGGCGTAGTCCTCTTGCGAGACCAGGCCCACGCACGGCCCGGAACAGCGGTGGATCTGGTACAGCAGGCACGGCCGCGACCGGTTGGCGAAGACCGTGTCCTCGCAGGTGCGCAGGCGAAAGACCTTCTGCAGGATCTGTATGCTTTCGCGTACCGCCCACACGTTGGGGAAAGGGCCGAAGTACTGGTTGGCGCGGTCGGTGGTCCCGCGATAGTACGCGATGCGGGGGAACGCATGGCCGCTGACCTTCAGGTAGGGATAGGACTTGTCGTCGCGGAACAGGATGTTGTAGCGCGGCGCCAGCGACTTGATCAGGTTGTTTTCCAGCAGCAGCGCCTCGGCCTCGGAGCGCGTCACGGTGACCTCGACCCGCGCCACGCGGGCCAGCATATGCGCGATGCGCGGGCTGCCCACCTGCTTCTGGAAATACGAGGAAACGCGCTTCTTCAGGTCCCGCGCCTTGCCGACGTACATCACCTCGCCTTCCGCGTTGATGTGCCGGTACACGCCCGGCAGGTGCGGAAGCTGCGCCAGGAAGGATTTGATGTCGAAGGCCTGCCCGGGCTCTTCCGCGGCGGCCGGAGCGGGCGACGCCGGGGGCGCCACGGGCGCGTCCGGCTGCGCCGTCGTCTCCGGGGCCTGGTTCTCGTCCTTCTTGCGGCCGGCCATGTCGCCCTCCTCAGGCGCCGGCCCGCGCCAGGGCCTGGACCGCCTTGCGGGCCTTGCGATAGGCCGGATCGGCCGTCAGCGCCTGCCAGTCCTGCGCGGCGAACCTCGGCTTGAGCGACCGGATGCGCGCCACCGAGGCCGGATCCTGGACCCAGTCGAGCCGGCCCAGCAGGTCGTCCGCCATGTCGGGCCGGTTGCAGACCAGCACCATGTCGCAGCCCGCGCGCAACGCGGCCATCGCCCGGCCATGGATGTCGCCCGCCACCGAGGCGCCTTCCATGGTGAGATCGTCGGAGAACACCACGCCGCCATACTGGAGGCGCTTGCGCAACACGGTCGTCACCCACTTGCGCGAGAACCCGGCGGGCGACTTGTCGACCCGCGGATAGATGACGTGGGCCGGCATCACGGCGCCCAGGATGGCATCGCCCAGCCAGCGATAGGGCTGCGCGTCCTCGCCCAGCACCTCGTCCAGCGACCGGTCGTCCACCGGGATCTCGTAGTGGGAATCGGCGGCGGCAAAGCCGTGGCCGGGGAAATGCTTGCCGCAGGCGGACATGCCGGCCAGCGCCAGCCCCTGGATCAAGGCCCGGGCCAGCATGGCCACCACGCGCGGATCGCGATGGAAGGACCGGTCGCGGATGACGCGGCTTTCGCCGAAATCCAGGTCCAGCACCGGCGTGAAACTCAGGTCCACGCCGCAGGCACGCAGCTCGGCGGCCAGCACCCGGCCGGTATCGGTCGCCATGCGCATGGCTTCGAGCGGGTCGCTTTCCCACAGGCGGCCCAGGGCCCGCATGGGCGGCAGCGCCGTGAAGCCATCACTGCGGAAACGCTGGACCCGTCCGCCCTCGTGGTCGACCGCGATCAACAGCGGCTCGCCGCGGGCGGCGTGGATGTCGGCGGTCAACCTGGTCAGTTGCGCCCGGTCGCGGAAATTGCGGGCGAACAGGATCACTCCGCCCACCAGCGGGTGGCGCAGCCGCTCGGCCTCGGCCGCGGTCAGTTCGAAACCCGCCACGTCCACCATCACGGGGCCGGGTGCAGGCAAGGAAGAAAGAGATGCAGTCATGATCGGATCCGTCACGGGCGCCGCGTCTCCACGATGACGTAGGCGGCGACCATGTCGTGTTCGTCGGTCAGCGATACGTGGGCGGCGCCGAAGCGCGCCTCGTACCAGGTCTTGAGCGGCTCGGCCAGGACCACGACGGGCCGCCCGCCCGGCGCGTTGAGCGTTTGCATGCGGCGCCAGGTCATGGGCATGCGCATGCCCAGTCCCACGGCCTTGGAAAAGGCCTCCTTGGCGGCGAAGCGCGTGGCCAGGAAACGCACGCCGCGCTGCGGGTCGCGGCTGCGGCGCGCGGTGAATTTCGCGAATTCCTCGGCGCCCAGGATCTTCTGCGCGAAGCGGTCGCCCCGGCGCGCCAGGGCCTGCTCGATGCGTTCGACCCGCAGCAGGTCAATGCCGATGCCGGCCAGGGCGGGAAGCGCACCGTCGCGCAGCGGCTCGGGCATCAATGCGCCGGCCTCGGCAAGGCACCGCTGCGCGCGGTGATCATCAGGGCCTTCATCTCGCGCACCGCCGTCTCCAGGCCGCAGAACACGGACTGGGCGATGATGGCGTGGCCGATGTTGAGCTCGGCGATGCCGTCCAGGGCCGCGACCGGCTGCACGTTCTCGTAGTGCAATCCATGGCCGGCGTTGACGCGCAAGCCCTGCCGCAACCCGACCGCCACGGCGTCCCGGATGCGCGCCAGTTCCCGCTGCGCCGCATCCGCCACGGCCTCGGCATACGCGCCGGTATGCAGTTCGATCACGGTCGCGCCCGTGCGGGCGGCGGCCTCGATCTGGTCCGCCTGCGGATCGATGAACAGCGACACCCGCACGCCGGCATCGTGCAACCGCGACACGGCGGCCTTCACATCGTCGAAATGCCCCAGCACGTCCAGTCCGCCTTCGGTGGTGAGCTCCTGGCGTTTCTCGGGCACCAGGCAGACGTCCTGTGGCCGGATCCGGCAGGCGATCTCCAGCATTTCCGGCGTGATGGCGCATTCCAGGTTCATGCGCGTGCGCAGCTTGCCCCGCAGGCTCTCGACATCCGCGTCCTGGATATGCCGGCGATCCTCGCGCAGATGCAAGGTAATCAGGTCCGCGCCCGCCTCCTCTGCCACCAGCGCGGCCCGGACCGGATCCGGATAGGAAACGTGCCGCTGCTGCCGCAGCGTCGCCACGTGGTCGATATTGACGCCCAGATCAATCATAGATATCCAACAATTCCATCCATTCAGCCCCTCTCGCCGGTCAATCGGCGGCTTTTCCAGGATGCGGTGGATCCGGCTCCGCCGGTCCGCCCGCATCACCCCCGGGGGGGCGCGCGTCAGCGCGCAGGGGGGGAAAACTCCTCAGGTCTCGCAATACCTGCCGCGTCGCCATCGGCCGGCCATTCATATGATAGTCCAGCCGTTCCCGCAGCAAGCGGCGCAGCTCGGGCTCGGCGGCGACATCGTCGAAGCGGCCCGCGGCCAGCGCCAACAGCGACTCACCGGTAATGGGCGTGCCCAGTTGCGGCGCTTCGGGCTCCTCGGGCTCCGGCCCGGCTTCCAGCGGCACACGGTAGCGCATGCCGGCTTGCACGGGCTCGTCGTTGCCCGTTGCGGCCGGGTCGAAGCCATAGCCGATCTCGCACAGCAGCCGCCATTCGAACTCCCTCAAGGCAGCCGACAACCGGGGCTGCGCGGCCAGCCTGGACAAGGCGTCGACATAGGCGTCGTACAAGGATTCGTGCGGATCGTCGCGTCCCAGCAGGCGCAGCAGCAGCTCGTTCAGGTACCAGCCCGACATGGCTGCGGCCCCTTGCAGGCGCTGGGGTGCCCCGGACCACTCGGCCCGCACCAGGGTCTTGATCTCGCCCGCGCCGCTCCAGGACAGGCTCAGCCGCTGGAAGGCGATCAGTACCGGCCGCAGCGCCGAATGAGGCCGCTTCGCGCCCTTGGCCACCAGGGCCAGCCGTCCGTGGGAACGCGTGAACACGTCCAGGATCAGCGAGGTCTCGCGATAGGGATAACTGTGGATCAGGAAGGCGGGGACATCGTCCACCCGGTGCCCACGGCCACGCGGACGCGCCTGCCTGGCGGGCGCCGGAGCGGCCGCCAGGGGCGTCCGCCGGAACAGCGATCCTGCGGCGTCGGGCAAGATCTCGTCCGGCGCCACGGGATCCCGGGAATTACTCATAACCCAGGTCGCGCAGCGCGCTTTCGCGCTCGGCCCAGCCCTTGCGCACCTTCACATAGATTTCCAGGTGCACCGGCTTGTCGATCAGCTTGGCGATGTCCTGCCTGGCCTCGGTGGCGATGCGCTTCATGCGTTCACCCCCGGTTCCCAAGAGGATAGGCCGATGGCTGTCCCGGTCGACGATCACGCAGGCCGCGATGCGGGTCACGCGGGGCTGCTCTTCCCATTGCTCGATCACCACGGTGGACCCGTAGGGCAGCTCGTCGCCGACCAGGCGGAAGATCTTCTCGCGTATGAGCTCGCTGGCGATGAAGCGCACCGGCCGGTCGGTCAGGGTGTCTTCCTCGAACATGGGCTCGCCTTCCGGCAGCCCCTTGGCGATCTCGTCCAGCAGGTGATCGAGCTGGCGCGACTTGGCGGCGCTGACCGGCACGACGGCATCGTAGGGATGCAGCCCCATGATGCGCGACACGTAGGGAAACAACGCGTCGCGGTCCTTGAGCAGGTCGGTCTTGTTCACGGCCAGGATGCGCCGCGCCCGCGCCGGCAACAGCGGCAGCAGGTTGGCATCGCCCTCGGACCACTTGCCGGCCTCGACCACGTGGACCACCACGTCCACGTCGGCCAGCGCCTGGGTCACCACGCGGTTCATCATGCGGTTCATCGCGCCGCCGTGGCGGGTCTGGAAACCGGGCGTGTCGACGAACACGAACTGCTCGGCGCCACGCGTGAAGACGCCGTGGATACGGTGGCGCGTGGTCTGCGCCTTGCGCGAGACGATGCTGACCTTGGCGCCGATCAGCGCGTTCAGGAGGGTCGACTTGCCGACGTTGGGCCGGCCGACGATGGCGACGAAACCGCAGCGGCTGGCGGTGGAGGAATCAGAAGACATGGTCATTTCTTGCCGGCGGGCTGCCCCGAGGCGGACAGGGTTTCGCCGGGAGGCTGCGGCGCCGGAGGCGCTGCCTGGGGTTCTTTCCGGGGCGCGGCCGCCGGGACGGGCGCCTTGCCCTCGGCGGCCTGGGTCGAGGTGATCTTGGCGACGGGCGCCTCGATCACGGCGGCCCTGGCCGGAGCCGAAACGGCGGCCGCCTCTACCTTGGCGGCGTTGGCGGGTTCGTCCGGCACTTCCTGCGCCACCGCAACCGGCAGCGACAACTGGGCCGTCTTGCGCGCGCGGGGCGAACGCTTGGCCGGCGTCGGATTGGCGGCCAACGCGGCTTCCAGCGCCTGCTTGGCGGCCGCCTGCTCGGCGGCGCGGCGGCTGCCGCCTATGCCGACCACCTGCACGTCCAGCTTGGGGATGGCGCACTCGACCTCGAATTCCTGGCTATGCGCCGCGCCGTGCGTGGCCACCACCGTATAGACCGGCAACGCGATCTTGCGGCCCTGCAGGTATTCCTGCAGCAGCGTCTTGGCGTCCTTGCCCAGCGTCTTGGGATCGACGGTCTCGAGCACGGGCTTGTAGAGCCGGGCGATCACGGCGCTGGCCGCGTCGAAGCCGCCATCCATGAAGATGGCGCCGAAGATGGCCTCGAGCGTGTCGGCCAGGATCGACGGCCGGCGAAAGCCACCGCTCTTGAGTTCGCCTTCGCCCAGCCGCAGGAAGCGGGACAGTTCCACCCGCTGGGCGATGTCGGCCAGCGACGCCTGCTTGACCAGGTTCGCGCGCAGGCGCGACAGGTCGCCCTCGTCGATGCGGGCGAAGCGGTCATACAACAGGGAGGCGATCGCGCAGTTCAGGACGCTGTCGCCCAGGAACTCCAGGCGTTCGTTGTGCTTGCTGCTATGGCTGCGATGCGTCAGCGCCTGCTCCAGGAGGCTCTTGTTCCTGAAGGTGTAGGCGAGGCTGGTCTCGATATTCATGGCTCCCCCTACGCGCTGCGCGCGCCCGACGTGGTGAGCCCCCAGCCGCTACGCGGCAGCCCCCCGAGGGGGCGGGGCCCCGCCTTGGGGCGGCCCGGCGCCGAGCCCCCCGGGGCGGCACTGGCGGACCGGCGGAGCCGGATCCGCTGTGCCCATGGGTACGACCCGGCTGATGACGGATGGGGAAGCTGCGTGGCGGGGCAATGCGCATGCGCGGCCGCGCCGCCAGGCGCGGGGGGCGCTTGCGGCCGGGTGCGACAGGCGGAGGTAGGCGACGAATTCATGCGGTGCGGCGCATGGCGCAAGACATCAATGGAAGCGGCCAATCCGTTTCAGGTCCCCGAAGTTCATCCAGACGAAAAACGCCTTGCCCACGATATTCGAATCCGGCACGAAACCCCAATACCGGCTGTCCGCGCTGTTATCCCGATTATCGCCCATGACGAAATAATTGCCTGCGGGCACTTTGCAACGCACGCCCTCGCGGGAGTATTCGCAGGCGTCGCGGTTCAGATAGCCCCCAAAAGGATCGATTTCCGGCGAACGTCGCTCATCTATCAATATCTGATGATTTACGCCCTTGAGGTTTTCATCATATAGCGCGGCGTAGGAAACCCGGTCTGGGTCGAAATATTCCCCTACCTTTTTCATGGGTATTTCCTGCCCGTTGATGGTCAGCCGCTTGTTCAGGTAGGCCACCTCGTCGCCCGGCACGCCGACCACGCGCTTGATGTAGTCGACCTGCGGATCGACCGGATAGCGGAAGACGACGACGTCACCGCGCTGCGGGTCGCCCAGCGGGACGACCTTCTTGTCCACGATGGGCAGGCGCAAGCCGTACGAAAACTTGTTGACCAGGATCAGGTCGCCGATCTGCAGCGTGGGCATCATCGAGCCCGAGGGGATGCGAAACGGCTCGACCACGAACGAGCGCAGCACGAACACGAACAGGATGACCGGGAAGAAACTGACGGAGTACTCCACCCACCAGGGCATCTTGCCGGCGCGGTCCACCGCTTCCTGGCGCTGGCGTTCGACCTCGGCCTCGCCGCTGGCGGCGCGCACCGACTGGGCGCGCCCGGCGTCGAACTCGGCCGCGGCGCGGGCCATGCGGGCGGTACGCTGCGGACGCAGGGACACGCGGTCGAATGCCCAGACGATGCCGGTCACCACCAGCAGCACGAACAGGATCAGCGCGAAATTCAGGCTCATGCCCCCTTCCCCTCGATATGGTTCACAACACCGCGGTTCATTTGTCCTCCACCTGCAGAATGGCCAGGAAAGCTTCTTGCGGAATCTCGACGCTGCCGACCTGCTTCATGCGCTTCTTGCCGGCCTTCTGCTTTTCGAGCAGCTTCTTCTTGCGGGAAATGTCGCCGCCATAGCACTTGGCCAGCACGTTCTTGCGCAAGGCCTTGACGTTCTCGCGCGCGATGACCTCGGCGCCGATCGCGGCCTGGATGGCCACGTCGTACATCTGCCGGGGAATGAGCTCGCGCATGCGGGCGGTCACGTCCCGCCCGCGGGCACGGGCGTTGGCACGGTGCACGATGAGCGACAGCGCGTCGACCTTGTCGCCGTTGATCAGCAGGTCGACCCGCACCACGTCGGCGCTGCGGTATTCCTTGAACTCGTAGTCCATCGAGGCATAGCCCCGCGACACGGACTTGAGCTTGTCGAAGAAGTCCAGGACGATCTCGGCCAGCGGGATCTCGTAGGTCAGGTGGACCTGGCGGCCGTGGTAGGCCATGTTGATCTGGATGCCGCGCTTGGCCGTGCACAGGGTGATGACCGGCCCCACGTACTCCTGAGGCATGAACAGCGTGACCGTGACGATGGGCTCGCGCACGTCGGCGATCTTGCCCACCTCGGGCATCTTGGACGGGCTGTCGACCATGACCACCGAACCGTCGCGCAGTTCGACCTCGTAGACCACCGATGGCGCGGTGGTGATGAGGTCCATGTCGAACTCGCGCTCCAGCCGCTCCTGCACGATTTCCATGTGCAGCAGCCCCAGGAAGCCGCAGCGGAAGCCGAAACCCAGCGCCTGCGAGACTTCCGGGTCGTACATCAATGCGGCATCGTTGAGCTTGAGCTTTTCCAGCGAGTCGCGCAGCGAGTCGTACTCGCTGGATTCGACCGGATACAGGCCGGCGAATACCTGCGGCTTGATCTCCTTGAAGCCCGGCAGCGGCGCGGCGGCCGGCTTGGAGGCGTGGGTGATGGTGTCGCCCACCTTGGCGTGCTTGAGTTCCTTGATGCCGGCGATGACGAAGCCCACTTCCCCCGCCGACAGGTGCGTGCGGGCTTCGGACTTGGGCGTGAACACGCCGACCTGTTCGCACAGGTGCGCGGCGCCCGTGGCCATCAGCAGCAGCTTTTCCTTGGGCTTGAGCACGCCGTTGACCACGCGCACCAGCATCACCACGCCCACGTAGTTGTCGAACCAGGAGTCGATGATGAGCGCCTGCAGCGGCTCGGCGGCATCGCCCTCGGGCGGCGGGATGCGGGCGATGACCGCCTCCAGGATGTCGTCGATCCCCATGCCGGTCTTGGCGCTGGCCGGGATGGCGTCATCCGCCGGGATGCCGATGACTTCCTCGATTTCCTGCTTGGCCGTTTCCGGGTCGGCCTGCGGCAGGTCCATCTTGTTCAGCACCGGCACGACCTCGACGCCCAGCTCGATGGCCGTGTAGCAATTGGCCACGGTCTGGGCCTCCACGCCCTGCGAGGCGTCGACCACCAGCAGCGCCCCTTCGCAGGCCGACAGCGAACGGCTGACTTCATACGAGAAGTCCACGTGCCCCGGGGTATCGATCAGGTTCAGGTTGTAGGTATTGCCGTCCCGCGCCTGGTAGCGCAACGCGGCGGTCTGGGCCTTGATCGTGATGCCGCGCTCGCGCTCGATGTCCATCGAGTCGAGTACCTGGGCCTCCATTTCCCGGTCCGACAAGCCCCCGCAGCGGTGGATGATGCGGTCGGCAAGCGTCGATTTGCCGTGATCGATGTGGGCGATGATGGAGAAATTGCGAATGTGCTGCATGCGATCCAAATGATGAGCCCACCCCCTACGCGCTGCGCGCGCCCCCTCGAGGGGGCGGCACTGGCGGACCGGCGAAGCCGGTCCGCGGTGCCCTTGGGGATTTGCAAAAAAAGGGGGCGCAACGCGCCCCGCCTGTATCGGCCGTGCGGGACGTTCCCGCACGGCTTGCCTGATAGATATGTCGCGACCCGGCATTTTACCGCCGAGCGCGAATGTCTGCCGGACTACCTGGTGGGCCGTATCGGCACCCACTGGGTCAGGTCGTCGCGCCGGACCAGCACGCCGTGGACCTTGCTCCGGTCGATCTTGGCCACCAGCCCGTTGAACTGCGACGCGCCGGTGATTTCGGTATTGTCCAGGGCCAGGATGACGTCTCCCTGGCGGATGCCGGCCCGCGCCGCGGGGCCGTCGGCGGCGTCCACCTGCACCCCGCCCCGGACCCGCAGCTCGCGGCGGCGGGCTGCCGGCAGGTCGGACACCACCAGGCCCAGCACGTTGGTCTTCTGGGCCTGGCCGCCGCCCTCGTCCTGGCGGGCGGCAGCGGCCTTGTCGGGTTCCAGCTCGCCCACGGTGATGGACAGGTCGCGGGTACCGCCGCGCCGCCAGACCTGGATCGTGGCCTTGGTGCCCGGCTTGGTCTCGCCCACCGTGCGCGGCAGGTCAGACGAACGTTCGATCGTCTTGCCGTTGAATTTCAGGATGACGTCGCCCGGCTCGATCCCGGCCTTCTCGGCGGGGCTGCCCGGCTCGACCATGCCCACCGAGGCGCCGGCGGTCCGGCCCAGCCCGATGGCGTCGGCGACTTCCTTGCTGACTTCGCCGATCTGCACGCCGATGCGGCCACGGATGACCCGGCCGCTGGAACGCAACTGGTCGGCCACGCGCATGGCTTCGTCGATGGGAATGGCCAGCGAGATGCCCATGAACCCGCCGCTGCGGGAAATGATCTGCGAATTGATGCCCACCACCTCGCCGCGCATGTTCAGCAGCGGACCGCCGGAGTTGCCGGGGTTGACCGCCACGTCGGTCTGGATGAACGGCAGGTAGTCGCCCGTGTCCCGGCCCGTGGCGCTGACGATGCCCGCGGTGACGGTGGAGTCGAGCCCGAATGGCGAGCCGATGGCCAGGACCCACTCGCCCTTGCGCAGCTGGGTGGGATCGCCCGGCTTGAGCGGCGTCATGCCGGTGGCCTCGATCTTGATCAAGGCCACGTCGGTGCGCTCATCCGAGCCGATGACCTTGGCCTTGAACTCGCGCCGGTCGGTCAGGGTGACGTAGATGTCGTCGGCGCCGTTGACCACGTGGTGGTTGGTCAGGATGTAGCCGTCGGCCGAGATGAAGAACCCCGATCCCACGCCGCGCGGAACCTCCTGGCCCTCGTCGTTGTTGCCCGGCGGGGTCGGCTGCCGGGGCCCCCGGCCGGGAGGCACGAAATCAGGACCGAAGAACCAGCGGAAAAGCTCGTAGGGGTCCTGGCCGCCCCCGCCGCCATAGGGGCCGCGTGCCACGGCCCGTGCGGTGGTTCGGATGTTGACCACGGCAGGATCGGCCTTGGCCACGAGATCGGTGAAATCCGGCAAGGCACGGGTCTGCGCCTGCGCGGCCGGCTGGCCGGCGGCCAGCAGCAGCGCGGCGAACAGGACGAGCAGGAACGCGGTGCCCAGGGTCGAGCACACCCGTTTCATCGGATGCGGATAGCACGCAGCACCATGGAAAACTGACATGTAAGCTCCGGGTAAAGAAAAGGCTCGAACCGGCGGCGCTCAAGGCTTGCGCGCGGCCACCGGCGTATAGCTTATCGAATCGGCGATCTGTTGAATCGTACCGAGCGGCGCTTCGCCCAGCACGGTGATCCAATGGTCGCCCAGGCGGCGCCCCACCACATTGATGGCGCCGCGGGCGCCCGGCCCGACCTGCCGCGGATGCGATTCGCTATAGGGCTCGATGAAGACGGAAATCGCCGCCAGGCCATCCGACAACATGACCTGCTTGACGTCGGGCTTGCCGCCCATCGAACGCTGGACTTCCATCATCCTGTGGAAACCCACCGGTTCGCCCACCTTCCAGCCGAGATCGGCCAGCTTGACCGGCTTCAATTGCGTGCGCACGACGCGCCAGCCCTCGGTCTTCCAGCGCGGCTTGAGTTGCTTGCGATCGACATCCGCCCCCACCTGCAGCGCAATGAAGGCGACCTGCTCGACCACGTCGTCCTCGGGCGACAGGGTCTGGGCCCGCAGCAGCAGCCCGGAGCTGCTGTCGGCGCACAGCCGGTAGCCGTAGCGATCGGCATCCCGGGGGCGCAGGGTGATGACCTGGCAGTCCCGGTCGGCCACCCGTTCCGGCTGGGGCTCGACGCTGACGTCGTAGTGCTCGCCCAGTTGATCCGGGCCGCCTATCATCAGGCCGGGGAAACGATCGCGCGCGGTTCGGGTCTCGACCAGCACGGCGCGCTTCTGCGGCAGCAGGCACTGGATCTCGTCGTCCTTGCGCAGAAACTCCAGCGGCTGGCCGTCCAGCAGCTCGAGGCGCTCGTGCTCGCTCTTGCCGTCGTAGATATGGGTGATGCGGGAGGACTGCATCGAGGCGCCCTGCTGATACGCGAAGACGCCGGAATAATTGAGTTCCCGGGCCGAGGCCTGGATGCGCTGCAACAACCCGGTGCCATCGGCCGGGGCCGCGGGGGCCGGGGGCTGGGCCTGGGACGCGATCGTCACCAGGCACAGCATGGCGAACGCCAGGGAACGTGTGGACCACACCACGGCCGAACGACTAACCTCCGACACGAGACCTTCCTTCAACGTTGCCCTGCGGCGGATTCGAAAGAGGTGGCCGACACCTGCCGGATGGCGCTCCGGCCGGCGATCTGCCGGTGGGCCTCGAGGTATTCGCCCAGCGAAACATCGACCGCCGGCTCGGCCCGGCGCGCCGCGGCCGGCGCGGCGACCTGGACGACGGCCGGCGTGGCGGCGGGCTGGGCGCTGGCGGAAAATTCGACCGGTGCGCCCTGCCCGCCGAAATAGGGCTGGGCGATCCAGGTGACCGAGGCGACGGCGGCCGCCGCGGCCAGACCGGGAAAACCATAGCGCGTCATGAACCGGCGGGAAATCGTCCGCCGGGGCGCCGCGACGATGGGCGCCTCGTGTTCCAACGCCTCGAGGAAGCGCCGGTGGAAGCCGGACGACACGGGCAGCGCCAGTTCGGGCGTGCGCACCACGTCGCCGACCAGATGGTAGAGGTCCCAGTCGGCGCGGCCTGCGCCCGTCGCCAGGTAGGCGGACACTGCCGCTTCCGCTTCATCGGCCTCGTCGGCGAGTTCGCCGTCCATGTAGGCCGACAGCCATTCCTCGACGCGGGCCTGATTCAACCCGTCCAGATCGTCCTGCGCAGACGCGGCCGCTTCCCGGCCGAAACCGACGGACTCATTCCGATGCGATGTCACCTGCATTTCCATAACCTCCGGGGCTGCCGATTGCCCGGTTACCTGCCATTTTGCCCAAAATTCATGCCGCCCTGCTCCCCTGGCTACCAACGCTTGTCGTCCTGGGTATCCAGCAGGGGCCGCAATCGGGCCGCAATTGCCTCGCGCGCCCGGAAGATCCGGGATCGCACGGTGCCTATGGGACATCCCATCGACTGGGCGATGTCCTCATAGCTCATTCCTTCAATCTCGCGCAACACGATAGCCGTTCGCAGCTCCTCGGGAAGAGCTTCGATCGCCAAATTGACCGTTTCGGCAATTTCGCGGGTCGCCATCATGGATTCTGGCGTGTTGATATCGCTTAGGTTGTCGGTTTCGTCGAAAGTTTCACCATCCTCGTTCTCGTATTCGGACGGCGAGCTGGGACGCCTGCCCGAAGCCACCAGGTGGTTCTTGGCGGTATTGATGGCGATGCGGTAGAGCCAGGTATAGAAGGCGCTTTCCCCGCGGAACTGCGGGAGCGCGCGATAGGCCTTGATGAAGGCCTCCTGGGCGACGTCTTCGATTTCGCTGGGATCGCGGATGAAACGCGACAGCAGGCGCAGGATCTTGCGCTGGTACTTCAGCATCAGCAGTTCGAACGCCTTCTTGTCGCCCCGCTGCACGCGGGCGACCAGCTCGGCGTCGATCTCGCGCTCGCTCGTCATGCCGAGGCCCCCAGGCGGGGATCACGAGCCTGGGGCGCGACCAGCAGGCCTTCGCCCCGCTGCTCGGTCCAGGCGACGGCCATGCGCAGTTGCCGCCATTCCCTGGCCTCCAGGCTGTCGGCCCACACGGTGAGCGTCGCACGCGCGGGGGCCCGGGGCCGTCCGGGCGGCGGCGCGAGGTCGCCCTGCAGCGTCAGCCAGCCCAGCGGAGAATGCCAGATGTGGCGGGGACGGAAACGCCGCCAGCCCTGGTGGTCGGCCAGCGCCCAGTTGCCGCCGGCATCGACGGCAAGCGCCCGAAACGGCTGGCGCGCCCGGCGTTGGCAGACGATGGCGCCCAGCGCCAGCCCCAGGCCGGCAACCGGGGCTGCCGCCCAGGCCAGCGGCGAACCGGCCAGCGCGAACCAGGTCCCGGCGGCCGCGGCCCATCCCGCTGCCAGGGCGATGCAATGCCCCAGCAGGCCGGCGCGGCGCGAAGGCCGCAGATGCGCCAGCATGGACAGACCGGAGGGTGCCGTCCCGATATCGCTCAAATCAGACCTTGCGCACGATCATCGTGCCGTTGGTACCGCCGAACCCGAAGGAGTTCGACAGCGCGACGTCGATCTTCATCTGCCGCGCCTGGTTGGCGCAGTAGTCCAGATCGCACTCGGGGTCCTGATTGAAGATGTTGATGGTGG
Source organism: Pigmentiphaga daeguensis (assembly GCF_039523035.1). Taxonomy (NCBI): domain Bacteria; kingdom Pseudomonadati; phylum Pseudomonadota; class Betaproteobacteria; order Burkholderiales; family Alcaligenaceae; genus Pigmentiphaga; species Pigmentiphaga daeguensis. The sequence continues at coordinate 90,488 of NZ_BAAAEN010000023.1, forward strand.
GCGGAGCAACCTGGTTATAGACGGCCAGCGTCGTGAACACGGCTTCGATGCCGCCGGCGGCGCCCAGCAGGTGGCCCGTCATGGACTTGGTCGAGCTGACCACGATCTGCTTGGCGTGGTCGCCGAAGGCCAGCTTCAGGGCCTCGGTCTCGTTCTTGTCTCCCAGCGGCGTCGAGGTGCCGTGGGCATTGACGTAGTGAACCTCTTCCTTGTTGATCCCGCCGTTGCGCAGCGCGTTGACCATGCCGCGGCAAGGTCCTTCGCGGTCGGGCGCCGTGATGTGGTGGGCGTCGGAGCTCATGCCGTAGCCGGCGAATTCGCCATAGATGCGCGCGCCGCGCTTCTTGGCATGTTCGTATTCCTCGAGCACGAGCACGCCCGCGCCCTCGCCCAGCACGAAGCCGTCGCGATCGCGGTCCCAGGGACGCGACGCCGTCTTGGGATCGTCGTTGCGGGTGGACAGCGCCCGCATGGCGGCAAAGCCGCCGATACCCAGCGGCGACACGGTGGACTCGGCGCCGCCGGCCAGCATGACGTCGGCATCGCCGTACTCGATCAGGCGCGCGGCGTCACCGATGCTGTGCAGGCCGGTGGTGCACGCCGACACCACGGCGTAGCTGGGTCCCTTCATGCCATAGCGTATCGACAGCTGGCCCGAGATCAGGTTGATCAGCGACGCCGGGACGAAATAAGGCGAAATGCGGCGCGCGCCGCGCTGCAGGTAATCGGCCTCGGTTTCCTCGATGCGGGGCAGGCCGCCGATACCCGAGCCGACGATGACGCCGACGCGTTCGGCGTTGGCATCGGTGATTTCAAGCCCGCTGTCCTTCAAGGCCTGCGCGCCGGCCGCGATGCCATAATGGATGAAGGTATCCATCTGGCGCACTTCCTTGGCGGGCACGAACTGGCTTGCGTCGAATCCTTTGACTTCACCGGCGATATGGCAGTTGAAATCGGTGGGGTCGAAGCGGGTGATGCGGTCTATGCCTGAACGGCCGTTGACGATGTTGTCCCATGCGGAGGCGATGTCATTGCCCACAGGGGAAACGATACCGAGACCGGTGATGACGACGCGTCGCTTCACTGACTACTCCTCAAGTGCGCGGAGAAAAAGCGAATCCGGCAGCTGCCCTCCCGCCGTTGGCTCCGGCAAGGTCGCGCATGGCCGCGCCGAACTTAAAAAACGAAGGCGGCCGATGAGCCGCCCGCGTCATCGCACGAAAACGATTTACTTCTTGATGTGCGCGCCAACGTAGTCGATGGCTTGCTGCACGGTCGTGATCTTCTCGGCTTCCTCGTCGGGAATCTCGGTCTCGAACTCGTCTTCGAGCGCCATGACGAGTTCCACCATATCGAGCGAATCGGCACCGAGGTCGTCGACAAAAGAAGATTCGTTCTTGATCTCGGCTTCGTTGACGCCGAGTTGCTCAGCGACGATCTTCTTGACGCGCTGTTCGATGCTATCCATGGAGATCCTCCAAAAGGGTCTATATCTAACTGAATTATAGCCAAGCTCGCCTGTCTAAAGCGGCCCGGCCGGACGAATGCATATCGCGGTTGCAATACGCGGAAATCAATTCATGTACATGCCGCCGTTGACGTGCAAGGTGGCACCGGTTACATATCCGGCCCCCGGCGAAGCCAGGAAGGCGACGCTGTGGGCGATGTCCTCGGGACGGCCCAGCCGGCCCAGCGGGATCTGTCCCAGCAAGGCACCGGTCTGCTCGTCCCCCAGGGCGCGGGTCATGTCGGTATCGATGAAACCCGGCGCCACGCAGTTGACGGTGATGTTGCGACTGCCCAGCTCCCGCGCCAGCGCGCGGGTCATTCCGGCCACCCCGGCCTTGGCGGCGGCGTAGTTTGCCTGGCCGGCGTTGCCGCTGGCCCCCACCACCGAGGTCACGTTGATGATCCGGCCCCATTTGGCCTTCATCATCCCCCTCATGACGGCGCGGGACAGGCGGAACACCGCCGTCAGATTGGTGTCGATCACCGCCGACCAATCCTCGTCCTTCATGCGCATCGCGAGTGTATCTCGGGTGATGCCGGCGTTGTTGACCAAAATGTGCAGACCGCCGTCGGCCTTGCCGATCTCGTCCACCAGGGCGTCCACCGCCGCGGCGTCGTTCACCTGCAACACCACGCCGCGCCCCTTGGCGGGAAACCCGCTCAGCGCCTCGGTAATGGTGTCGGCGCCGGCCTGGGTCGTGGCGGTCCCGACCACCGTCGCACCCCGCGCGGCCAATTCCGCCGCGATCGCCTTGCCTATCCCCCGCGACGCGCCCGTCACCAGGGCGACCTTGCCTTGCAATTCCATGATTTTTCCTTATCTCATCCCGGCGCGCCCCAGCGCCCCGGACTTATCCATCCAACCCCGCCCCTTCTCCCGCTCTTGCCAGGATGCGATGGATCCGGCTCCGCCGGTCCACCTGCATCGCCCCTTGGGGGGCGCGCGTCAGCGCCTAGGGGGAGCCCTAATTGGAGGCCACCGCCTCCAGGGCGGCTTGCAGCGACGCCTGGTCCGTCACGGCCAGCGCCGTCAGCTCGGGGGCGATGCGCTTGGTCAGGCCGGTCAGCACCTTGCCCGGGCCACACTCGACGACGTGGGTAATCCCCTGTGACTGCATCAGTTGTATGGTTTCCACCCATCGTACCGGATGCCAGGCCTGGCGGACCAGCGCGTCGGCGATCGCCGCCGGCTCGGTCGGCGCGGCCACGTCCACGTTGTTGAGCACCAGGATATGGGGGGACTGGATGTCGATGGCCTCCAGCGCCTTGGCCAGGGTCTGGGCGGCCGGCTGCATCAGGCTGGAGTGGAAAGGCGCCGAGACCGGCAAGGGCAGCGCGCGCTTGGCGCCCGCCTGCTTGGCGGCCTCGCAGGCGCGCTCCACGGCGGCCTTGCTGCCGGCGATCACGACCTGCGCCGGCGCATTGAAGTTCACGGGCTCGACCACCTCGCCCTGGGCCGCGGCGGCGCAGGCGGCACGCACCTGGTCGTCGGTCAGGCCCAGGATGGCCGCCATGCCGCCCTGCCCCACGGGGACCGCGGACTGCATGGCGTCGGCACGGATGCGGACCAGCCGCACGGCATCTTCCAGCGTCAGCGAGCCGGCGGCGACCAACGCCGCGTACTCGCCCAGGCTGTGCCCGGCGACCACGGCGGGAGCCGGCCCGCCCGCCGCCTGCCAGGCAGCATAGGCAGCCACGCCGGCGGTCAGCATGACCGGCTGGGTGTAGGTGGTCAGGTTCAGTTGTTCGGCCGGGCCGTTGGCCATCAGGCCGCCCAGGTCCTCGCCCAGGGCGGCGCCGGCACGGGCCACGACGTCCGCCACCGAGGCGTTGCCCGCGAAGCCGTCGAGCATGCCGACCGACTGCGAACCCTGGCCGGGAAAGACGAATGCGATTTTAGTCATGGGTAAAGCCCCGCTTGTTCTGTTTTCCTACCGGACTCACATGCGCGCCAGCACGGCGCCCCATGTGAATCCGCCGCCCACGCCCTGCAGCATCACCAGGTCGCCCCGCTTGACGCGGCCGTCGCGGCGGGCGGCGTCCAGGGCCAGCGGCACGCTGGCCGCCGAGGTGTTGGCGTGCAGGTCCACCGTGGACACCACGCGTTCGAGCGGGATGCCGAGGCGCTTGGCGGTGGCGTTGATGATGCGTACGTTGGCCTGGTGGGGAATGAGCCAGTCCAGCTCGGACAGCGGCACGCCCGCTTCCTCCATCACTTCCTGCGCCACGCGGTCGAGCACCGTGACGGCCTGCTTGAAGACCGCCTGCCCCTCCATCCGCAGGAAGGGATCGCCGGTCACCTCGCCATAGGCCACGTTCCCGGCGGCGCACAGGATCTTGGTCTGGCTGCCGTCGGCATGCAGCCTGGCGGCCATCACGCCCGGCTCGGGCGAGGCCTCGAGCACCACGGCGCCGGCACCGTCGCCGAACAGCACGCAGGTCGACCGGTCGTTCCAGTCGAGGATGCGCGAAAAGACCTCGGTGCCGATGACCAGGGCCTTGCGGGCCCGGCCGGCGCGCACGAAGCTGTCGGCGGTGGTCAGCGCGTAGATGAAGCCCGTGCAGACGGCCTGGACGTCGAAGGCGGCGGCGCGCGAGGCGCCGAGCCTGGCCTGGATCAGGCAGGCCGTGCTGGGAAAGACGAAGTCGGGTGTCGAGGTGGCGACGACGATGAGGTCGAGCTCGGCGGCGTCGACCCCGGCATCCTGCAGCGCGCGCCGCGCGGCCTCGGTACCCAGGTCGCTGGACGTGACGCCGCGCTCGGCGATGTGGCGCTGGCGGATGCCGGTGCGCTCGACGATCCAGGCGTCGGACGTCTCGACGCCGCGCTGGGCCAGTTCGGCCGCCAGTTCGTCATTGCTGACCACGCGCTCGGGCAGGCAACTGCCCGAACCGACGATTCTCGACCATGCCGCGGGAGCCGGGCTGCTGGACGGATGCGCCGCTGTTGCACTCATGCAATATCTCCGTGCGAGGACGGCTCGAGGCCGGCCTCATGCTCGGCCCCGCCGGCCGGCACGCTCGTGATCTGCGCGATGGTTTGCGCAGTCCGGCCGAGCAAGCCGCTTTCGACCGCGTCGTAGGCGTCCTGCAGGGCCCATTCGAACGCGTAGGTGTCGGCGGAACCATGGCTCTTGATGACGACGCCGCGCAGCCCCAGCAGTGCCGCTCCGTTGTAGCGGCGCGGATCCACGCGCTGGCGGAAGCGGTTCAGCACCGGCGTGGCGATGGCGCCCATCAACAGCGTGAACAGGTTTCTCTTGAACTCTTCCTTGATGAAGACGCCCAGCATCTTGGCCAGGCCCTCGGAAGACTTGAGCACGATGTTACCAACAAAGCCATCGCAGACAACCACGTCCACGGTGCCCTTGAAGATATCGTTGCCCTCGACGTTGCCGTGGAAGTTCAGCGCGCTGCCGCGCAGCAACTCGGCGGCCTGCTTGACCACGTCGTTGCCCTTGATCGCTTCCTCGCCGATGTTGAGCAGGCCCACGGTGGGCCGCTCGCGATGGCCGACGCTGGAAACCAGCGCCGAACCCATGATGGCGAACTGCAGCAGGTGCTCGGCCGTGCAATCGACGTTGGCGCCCAGGTCCAGGATGACGGTCATGCCGCCCGACTGGTTGGGTATGGCCTTGGCGATGGCGGGACGATCGATGCCATCGAGCGTCTTGAGCACATAGCGGGAAATGGCCATCCATGCGCCGGTATTGCCCGCCGAGACGCAGGCGTCGGCCTGGCCGTCGCGCACGAGTTCGGCGGCGATGCGCATGGAGGAATCTTTCTTGCGGCGCAGCGCGACCTCGACCTTGTCGTCCATGGTGACGACTTCGGTAGCAGGCACGATGCGCAGCCTCTCCCGCTGGGCGGAAGAGGCCTTGGCCTGCGCCAGGCGGGCTTCGACCTGGTCGGCCAGGCCGACCAGCAGCAGCTCGACACCGGGATGGCGGTCGGCGAACGCCAGGGCAGCAGGAATCGTCACGGGCAAGCCGAAATCGCCTCCCATGCAATCGATCGCGATACGGATCATAGCCATGGACGCAGAAACGCCTGCCCGCGCGCGCGGCGGCTGCCCGGATCGCTACAGACGCAAGCTGTATCGGTCATCGGCAAACCTGGTTCGGCGGGACAGACAAGACCGGAAAAACCATTCCGCAAGTGCCCAGGGGAGGAACGCCGACCTTGCGGCCTCGCGGCGTCCGCATTCCACCCCTGAGTAAACGACCCCAGTGCAAGGGACTGCCCAGGGCCGTTCGGTATCACTCGTCGTTCTTGGTCTTGAGGACTTTGCGACCGCGATAGATGCCGTTGGGGCTGATGTGGTGACGCAGGTGCGTCTCGCCCGTGGTCGGTTCGACCGCAACGGGGGGATTGGTCAGGAAATCGTGCGCGCGGTGCATGCCACGCTTGGAAGGCGACTTTTTGTTTTGCTGAACGGCCATGTGACTGGACTCCTAGGAACGGCGCGCATTGTAAGCCAGATGCCTACGCGTGACCGCCGCGAGTTCTAAAACCTGCTTTCTCGAATGATGACGGCGGTCTGCGCAGGCTTGCCCGAAACGCCGTCCAAAAACCCAAACTACTACGAAAACGCTTACAACGATCGCTTACTTGTCCGCATCGCGCCGGACGCGAAGCCCGAGGCCCCAATCCGGTTCGCTGCGACTATACACAAAATATGTCGCTTATTTGCCGACATCGCCCGTCGAGCCTTTCAGCCCGGCCAGCACCGCGAACGGCGACGGCTTTTTCTCGGGCGCATCGCCCGAGGATCCGCCCCCGCCGTCGGGACAGACGTCGTGCCGAGGGACGTACGGCACGCTCAGGATCAGCTCGTCCTCGACCTGCTCGAACAGATCGAAGCGACGCGACCCCAGCACTTTCTCGAAATCCTGCCCCGAACCGAGCTCTTCCAGGTCGGACTCGTCGAACGAGTCCGGGTCGTCGAGCTCGGCCTCGGTTTCGACCAGCTGCAGCGCGACCTCGGATTCGATGGGCATCGCCAGCGGCCCCAGGCAACGCTGGCACTGCACGGTCAGGACCGTTTCGACAGCGAGCCGGATCAGGGGTTCGCCCAGCGGACCGCGGTCGGCCTGGGCCGACCAGCGCACTACCGCGGAAGGATCCTGCTCGGGCAAGCCGTCCAGCAACCGGACGAAACGCGCGAGCGGCGCGCTGCCTTCGAGCGACCGCCCGAGCCGAACGAACTCGAACGCATCGATGTGGCGCACCGCGCCGGGTTCGCTGGACTCTTTCACGACCTGCCGCCTTGCATGTTTTTCCCTTGGTGGAAAAGAAGCTCGGGAAAACGTTGGATAATAGCGTGAAAACCCGAAAAGAGTCAAACAAGTCAAACACTTATCCCACCATGGCAAGCTCCGAAACCACGGCGCGGTCCCTGATCCTCGCCTCGACCTCCCCCTACCGCCGCGAGCTGCTCGAACGGCTGAGGCTTCCCTTCTCCGTAGCCGCGCCCGGCGTGGACGAAACACCGGTTCCGGGCGAAGCGCCCGAGGACCTGGCCCTGCGACTGGCCCTGGCCAAGGCCCGCGCCGTGAGCCAGGCCCGTCCGGGCGCCCTGGTGATCGGTTCGGACCAGGTCGCGACGGTGGACGGGGCCCCCATCGGCAAGCCCGGCGGCTTCGAGCAGGCGCTCGCGCAATTGCAGGCCATGCGCGGCCGCACGGTTTTCTTCCACACCGCCGTGGCCGTGGATGACGGCCGGCGGCCGGCGACCGCCGTCGTAAGCACGCGATGCATGTTGCGCGAACTGTCCGACCGGGCGCTGCGCGCCTACCTGCACGCCGAGCGCCCCTACGACACGGCCGGCAGCGCCAAGGCCGAGGCGCTGGGCATCGCGCTCATGGAGCGCATAGAAAGCGACGACCCCACCGCCCTGATCGGCCTGCCGCTGATCGCCCTGACCCGGCTGCTGGCCGGCTTCGGCATGGACCCGCTGGACGCGCTCGAGGAGCCCCGGGCATGAAATCCTCCGGCATCCTGCACCTGGTCCCCGTCTCGCTGGGCGACGCGCCGCCCGAGCGCTGGCTGCCCGCCGAGGCCCGTGCCCTGGCCGGCCGGCTGGACACCTACATCGCCGAGAATGCCAAGACCGCGCGCGCTTTCCTGAAGGCCATCGGCACCGTGCGGCCCATCCAGGAAATCACCATCCACACCCTGGATGCCCGTACCGACGACCGCGACATCGCCGCCTGGCTCAAGCCCATCGCGGCGGGCGGCGAAATCGGACTGGTCTCAGAGGCCGGCTGCCCGGCGGTGGCCGACCCCGGCGCGCGCGTGGCCCGCGCCGCGCATGCCATGGGCATACGCGTGCAGCCGTGGGTGGGCCCCTCCTCCATCCTGCTCGGCCTGATGGCCAGCGGCCTGGACGGCCAGCGCTTCGCCTTCCACGGCTACGCGCCGGTCGACGCGGGCGAGCGTGCTCGCCAGTTGCGAGAGTGGGAGCAAACCTCGGCGCGGCACAACCAGACCCAGCTCCTGATCGAGACGCCCTATCGCAACGGCGCCATGTTCGCGACGATGCTGGCCACGCTGCGGCCGGCGACCCTGCTGTGCGTCGCCCGCTCGCTCACCACGGATCGCGAATGGGTGCGCACGAACAGCGTCGCGGACTGGAAGCGCCTGCCGCCGCCCGACCTGGACAAGCAGCCCACGCTGTTCCTGTTCCTGGCCAAGGGCTGACCAGGCACTGCATCACATGCGATAAACGGATAACCAAGCACGAAAGAAATCGTTGGGCGGCCAGCCTTCCGTCTCTAGCATCCTTGGACATGAACGACCGGCATGCGGGAGAAGGCGCTCTTCTCCCGCTGCGGTCCCCCGCACTCCGGCCCACGGCCGGTTCCAGGAGAGACGAACATGGCGGTACGCGATTTGCACCCCCTGCCCGGCATCGAAGCCTCGGTCCGGCACGATGCCGATGTGCTGATCATAGGAGGCGGCCCGGCCGGCACGTGGGCCGCCGTCAGCGCGGCCGCACGCGGCGCGCGCGCGCTGCTGGCGGACAAGGGATACTGCGGCACCTCCGGCGCGACCGCGCCCTCCGGCACCGGGGTATGGCACGTCCCGCGCGACACCGCCGCGCGCGAGAAGGCCAAGGCCAGCCGACTGGAAATGGGCGGCTTCCTGGCCGAGCACGCCTGGATGGACCGCGTGCTGGAACAGACGTGGAACAACATCGAGACACTGACGGAATGGGGCTACCCCTTTCCGCAGGACGAACACGGCCAGTTGCACCGGACCTCGCTGCAGGGCCCGGACTACATGCGGCTGATGCGCAAGGCGGCCAAGCAGGCGGGCGCGCGCATCCTCGACCACAGCCCGGTGCTGGAGCTGCTGGTGGACGAGCACGGCACGGTCTGCGGCGCCTTCGGCATCAACCGCCAGACGGGTTCGACGTGGGTGGCCCGCGCCGGCGCGGTGGTGCTGGCCACGGGCGGCTGCGCCTTCCTGAGCCGCGCGCTGGGCTGCAACGTCCTGACCGGCGACGGCTACCTGCTCGGAGCCGAAGCCGGGGCCGAGCTGTCGGGCATGGAGTTCTCCAACGCCTATGGACTGGGCCCGGCCTTCGCGTCGGTCACCAAGTCCCTGTTCTACAACTGGGCGACCTTCTACGACCGCGATGGACAACGCATCGAGGGGGCGGGCTCGTCGCGCGGACGCGGCGTCATCGCCAGGACGCTGGCGACCCAGCCCGTCTACGCCTGCCTGGACCGCGCCGACGCATCCATCCGCGCCTGGATGCGCACCGCCCAGCCCAACTTCTTCGTCCCCTTCGACCGGCAGGGCATCGATCCCTTCACCCAGCACTTCCCGGTCACGCTGCGCCTGGAAGGCACGGTGCGCGGCACCGGCGGCCTGCATGTGGTCGACGATGACTGCGCCACGACGGTGGCCGGGCTGTATGCCGCGGGCGACGCCGCCACGCGCGAGCTGATCTGCGGAGCCTTCACCGGCGGAGGCAGCCACAACGCCGCATGGGCCATGTCCTCGGGTTTCTGGGCCGGTGCCGGCGCCGCCCGGTTCGCCCGCGAGGCGCGCGCCTTCGGCCATCGCAACGTCCATCGCGCCGGCGTCGCCGGGCTGGGCGGCAACCCGTCCGCCCCGTGGGACGCGGACGCGGTCATCCGCGCGGTGCAGGCCGAGGTGTTTCCCACCGAACGCAACTGGACGCGCAGCGGACCGCTGCTGGAGGACTCGCTGCGACGGCTGGATGCACTATGGGCCCGCGTGCGCCACGGACGCCCCGCGGGCACGGGCACGCAGTGGGTGCGCGCCCGCGAGGCGGCGGCCATGCTGGCAACCTCGCGCTGGATGTATCGCAGCGCCCTGCGACGCACCGAAACGCGCGGCATGCACCGGCGCGCCGAGCACGCGGCCGTCGACCCCGCCCAGCACCATCGGCTGGTCAGCGGCGGATTGGACGAGGTCTGGGTGCGCACGCAGGCCGTCTCGACGCCCGCGACCCCGGGCGCCTACACGGGCAAGGTGGCGGCATGATCGAGATCGTCAGCGCCGAACGCTGCACCGCCTGCAACATCTGCGTGCACGCCTGCCCCACGAACGTCTTCGATCTCGTTCCCGGCGGCCCGCCGCGCATCGCGCGGCAATCCGATTGCCAGACCTGCTTCATGTGCGAGCTCTACTGCCCGGTGGACGCGCTGTACGTGGCGCCGTCGGCCGACGCCGCGCAGGCGGTCGAGGAAGCCGCGGCGCAACCCTTGATGGGCAGCTACCGTGCCGCGATCGGCTGGGGCGCCGGGCGCACGGCGACGGCACGGCGCGACAGCAGCTTCGAGCTGTTGATACGCGCGCATTGATAGAGCCCCCCTACGCGCTTGCGCGCGCCCTGCACGGGTGAGCCCCCAGTCGCTACGCGGCAGCCCCCCCCACAGGGGGCCGGGGCCCGCCCTGGGGCGGCCCGCGCCCCGTGGGGGCGGCACCGGCGGACCGGCGGAGCCGGATCCGCTGTGCCCTGGCAACGGCTGGGGGCATCGTCATTTTCAACAAGGATAGGAATATGCGGTTCATTCGTTATGCGGCGGCGGCGGTGGTGTCGGGATTGGTGGCGGCGGGCGCGCAGGCGCAGGGCTGGCCGGAGCAGGTGCGGTTCGGCGGGTTCGGACAGGGATTCGGCAAGCCCTATGGGCTGGCGGTGCTGGCGATCGCCCAGGGCAAGGGATTCATCGCCGATGAATTCAAGGGCACGCCGGTCAAGCTGAGCTTCGAGTACTTCACGGGCACGGGGCCGGCGATCAACGAGGCCATCGCCAACAAGCGGCTGGATTTCGCCCAGTACGGCTCGCTGCCCAACATCGTCGGCCGCGCCAACGGGCTGCCCACGCGCATCGTGGCCTCGTACGGCTACACCACCATCTTCGGCGTGGCCCGGCCCGACCTGCCGGTCAGGTCGTTCAAGGACCTCAAGGGCAAGCGGGTGGCCGTGGCCAAGGGCACGGTGCTCCACTGGGCCTTCCTGAAGGCCCTGGAGGGAAACGGCCTGACCCTCAAGGACGTGACCCTGCTCGACCTGGCCACCGCAGACCAGTTGGCGGCGCTCACGGCAGGCAGCGTGGACGCGGTGATCGGTTCGAGCGTGCTGCTGTCGCTGCGCGACAAGGGACTGGCCAAGGTGTTCTACAGCTCGCACGACATCGGCCCCAAGGCAGCCGGCTTCGGCGCGATCACGGTGACGGAATCGTTCGAGCAGCGCTACCCCGAGGCCACGCAGCGCGTGGTGCGCGGGCTGGTGCGCGCGGCGGAGTGGCTGGGCCATGAGGAGAACCGCGAGGAAGCCCTGCAGATCTGGACCCGCTCCGGCGTGCCCTACCCGGCACTGCGCGACGAATATGCGGGCGTGGCGCTCAAGGACGTATTCAATCCGCGCATCGACGAGTTCTTCATCTCCCAGTACCGCGACGCCATCGCCTTCAGCCGGGAACAGAAACTGATCCGCTCGGGCATCGACCTGCAGCAATGGTTCCTGCCCCGGTACGTCGACCAGGCGCTCGACCAACTCGGCCTGCAGCGAACCTGGCCACGGCGTGACGCCAGCGGCAAGCCGCTGGAAGGCTGAGCGGAGCGACAGCCATGGCTTCCCATACCGACGCCCGCCTGGACGCGATCGCCGTCCCCGCCTCCACGCCTCGCCCTCGCCCTTCGCGGGCCTGGCGCGCCGCGCTGCTTCCCCTGCTGCTGCCGGCCTTGGCGCTGTGCGCCTGGCAACTGGCCGCCTCGCAGGGCTGGGTGGCACCACAGATCCTGCCGGCGCCGGAACAGGTATGGGCCAGCTTCGTGGAACTGCTGGAGAACGGCGACATCGCCGCGAACTTCGCCGTCAGCCTGCACCGCATCGGCATGGGTTTCCTGCTGGGCGCCGCGCTGGGCCTGGCCACCGGCATCGCGCTGGGGGTCTCGAACACCGCGCGCGACTATCTCGACCCGCTGCTGCGCGCGCTGTTCGCCATTCCGTCCATCGGCTGGATACCCATCCTGATCCTGGTCTTCGGCATCGCCGAGACGCTGAAGATCCTGATCATCGCCAAGGCGGTCTTCGTGCCCATCGTCATCAATACCGCCCAGGGCATACGCGACATCCCCAAGACCCACCTCGAAACCGCGCGGGTGCTGCGCCTGCGGCCCTGGACCCGCTTCATCCGGGTGATCGCGCCCGCCAGCCTGGGCCCGGTCTTCAGCGGCGTGCGGCTGGGTCTGGGCCACGCGTTCATCGCCCTGATCGTCGTCGAGATGCTGGCCGCCACCGAGGGCATCGGCTACATGATGGTGTGGGGCCGCAAGCAGTTCCAGACCGACATCGTGATCGTCGGCATGATCGTGGTGGGGCTGGCGGGCTTCGCGCTGGATCGCGCCCTGCTGGCCATCGAGCAGATCCTGAACCGCAAGGTGCCGCCCCATGGCTGATACCGCCTGGCAAGGGCCGCTGGCCGCCCTCTCGCGCACTCCACCCCGCGTGCGGCGCGGCGCCGTCCTGCCCGCCGCCCTGGTGCTGGCGTGGCTGGCCGTGGTCGATACCGGCTTCGCGAGGACTCCGCTGCTGGTTCCGCTGCACCAGGTGCTGTCGGCGCCGTTCGTGGATCCGGACGGCCGGCAGATCTGGACCGCGCTGGCCGCCAGCCTGGCGCGGGCCACGGCCGGCATCGCGCTGGGCGCGTCCGCCGGCGTCGCGCTGGGTGTCGCCCTGGGACTGTCGCGCCCGCTCCAGCGCGGAATCGCTCCCACGCTGCACGGGCTGCGCCAGATCGCCCTGTTCGCATGGATTCCGCTGCTGACCGCCTGGTTCGGCACGGGCGAGATCGCCAAGGTGGTCTTCATCTCGCTGTCGGCCTTCTTTCCCGCCTTCCTGAACACCGAGCAGGGCGTGCGGGCGATCGCGCCCGCCTACTGGGAAACCGCGGCGGTGCTGCGGCTGCGGCCGTGGCGCCGAGTGACGAAGATGGTCCTGCCCGCCGCGCTGCCCGCCATCCTGATCGGCCTGGAAATCGCGCTGCTGACTGCCTGGATAGGCACGGTGGGAGCCGAGTACGCGATCGGCGTCGGCCGCGGCCTGGGTTCGTTCCTGGTGGCGGCGCGGGAACTGTTCCGCATGGACCTGGTGCTGGCCGGGGTCGTCGCGCTGGCGCTGGTGGGCTATGCCTGCAACCGGGCCTCGCGCCATGTCTTTTCACGCATCATCACCTGGCGGGACCGCTAATGACGACATCTTCCCCTTCCCTGGCCCGGCCCGGATCCTACGCGCTGTCCCTGCGCCGGGTGGGCAAGCAATACACCGTGGACGACCAGCCGCTGCCGGTCCTGGAGCGCATCAACCTGGACCTGCGGCACGGCGAATTCCTGAGCATCGTGGGTGCGTCCGGCTGCGGCAAGTCGACGCTGCTGCGCCTGGTGGCCGGCCTGGACGCGGCATTCGAGGGCGAGATCCTGATCGACGGCCGGCCCATCGCCGGACCGGGCATCGAACGCGGCATGGTGTTCCAGGACCACCGTCTCTTCCCCTGGCTGAGCATCGCGGACAACGTCGCGCTGGGACTCGACAGCCTGGATCTCGATCCGCGCGACCGCGACCGGCGCGTGGCGGCGATGCTGGAACTGGTGGGGCTGTCCGCCTTCGCCAAGGCCCATCCCCACCAGCTTTCGGGCGGCATGGCCCAGCGCGCGGCAATCGCCCGCGCATTGGTGTCGGAACCGGAGATACTGCTGATGGACGAGCCCTTCGGCGCCCTGGACTCGCTGACGCGTGTCCACCTGCAGGAGGAGTTGCTGCGCATCTGGTCGCAGCGGCGGGTGACGGTGATCGTGGTGACCCACGACGTGGAGGAAGCCGTCTACCTGAGCGACACGGTGGCGGTCATGGCGCCCCGCCCCGGCCGCGTCGTCGGCGCGACCCGGATCGACCTGCCGCGCCCTCGCGATCGCGCGGATCCGCGCTTCGGCGACATCCGGCGCGCCATCCTGGGACAGTTGCGGCACTGAGGCCGCCGCGCATCGCGCCCCGGGGCCCCCCGGGGCGGTCCGTCACTTCCAGTGCCAGAAGCCGCCGGCACCGCCCAGGCCGGTCTTGGCCAGCCCGGCGCCGAAGGACACGCCCACGCGCTTGGCGACCCGCTCGGCGAAGTTCTCCCGGACCGTGTAATCCACCACCGTGTCGGCCTGGATGACGTCGCGCGCGACGCTGTCCACCGTGCCCAGTTCGTCGGCCAGGCCCAGTTCGACGCTCTTGGCGCCCGTCCAGATCAGGCCGGTGAACATGTCCGGCGTTTCATGCAACCGCTCGCCGCGCCCTTCCCGCACCGCGCCGACGAACTGCTGGAAGATTTCCTGGACCAGCGCCTGGGCGTGGGCCTGCTGCCCGGGATTGGCGGGCGAGAACGGATCCAGCAGCGCCTTGTTCTCTCCGGACACGACCAGGCGCCGTTCGATTCCCACCTTGTCCATCAGGCCGGTGAAGCCGAAGCCTTCCATGATGACGCCGATGGAGCCGACCACGCTGGCCTTGTTGACGTAGATCTTGTCGGCCGCGGCGGCAACGTAGTAGCCGCCGGAGGCGCAGATTTCCTCGACCACGGCATACACGGGCTTGTCGGGATTCTGGGCGCGCAGGCGGCGGATCTCGTCGAAGATCATGCCGGCCTGGACCGGGCTGCCGCCCGGGCTGTTGATGCGCAGGACCACTCCCTTGGCGTTGTCGTCGTCGAAGGCGGCCTGCAGCGCTGCGTTGATCTTGTCGGCGCTGGCCTCGCCCTGGGCATCGATGACGCCGTCCAGTTCGATCAGCGCGGTATGCGGGTCGGGCGTGCCCGAACCCGAACCCCTGAACAGCACGCCGGTGGCGGCGAGCACCAGCAGGACCACGATGGCGAGCATCAGCAGCCGGAAGAAAATGGTCCAGCGCCGCCTGGCGCGCTGCTCCTTGAGCGAAGCAAAGACCAGCTTCTCCAGCACGTCGCGCTCCCATTCCCCCGGAGCGCGGGACGAAGCATCGGGCGGGGAGGAATAGGCATCCTGGGACATGAAGACAACTCGCTATGAAAGGTCGAAGGTAAGCAATCGCTAGGATAGGGCAAGTCGCGGCGCGGCGACAGCGGCCCTCGCGGCCAGGGCCGGTTCACACCGCGCGCCTTGCGCGGGTCCTAGGCCGCCCGGGCCGCGATGCGGCCGTGCAGCCAGTCGCCCAGTTCGGCGATGCTGCCGGCCAGTGTCTGCGGCGCGCATCCGGCCAGCTCGTCCACGGCGTGCGCCCCATAGGTCACGCCCACGCCATGGATCCCGGCGTTGCGGGCCATCTGCAGGTCGTGCGACGTATCGCCCACCATGACGGCGGATGCCGGATCGGCGCCCAGCTCGCGCATGATCTCGAACAACATGGCCGGGTTGGGCTTGGAGAAGGTCTCGTCGGCGCAGCGGGTGGTGTCGAAATACCGCCGGATGCCGGTGGCGTCCAGCGCCCGCTCCAGGCCGACGCGGCTCTTGCCCGTGGCCACCGCCAGCCGCGCGCCGCGCTCGGCCAGGCGCGCCAGCATCTGCTCGGCGCCGGCGAAAAGACGCAGCTGCGGATCGCGGGTCAGGTAATGGAAGCGGTAGCGCGCGACGAAGGCCTGGACCTGGTCCTGCGCCAGCGTGGGAACGGCCGCCATCAGCGCGTCCTGCAGGCTCAGGCCGATGACCCAGGCGGCGGCCTCGTCGGGCGGCACCGGCAGCCCGAGGTCGCGACAGGCGGACTGGATGGCGGCGATGATGGTCGGCGTCGAGTCCATCAGGGTGCCGTCCCAGTCGAACACGATCAGCGAATAGCCCGGGAGGGGTGAAGTCATGGATGTTCCAGTTGCTGTAGGAATTCGACGCAATCTTCGGGCAGACGGGCTTCCAGCGCCAGGGACTCGCCGGTCAGCGGATGCGGGACGGCCAGGGTGTGGGCGTGCAGGAACATCCGGCGGAACCCGCGCCCGGCCGCAGCCGCGTTGGCGTGGTCGTCGCCGTACTTGTCGTCGCCCACGATGGGAAATCCGCAACTGGTCACGTGCACCCGGATCTGGTGGGTCCGCCCGGTCTTGAGCTCGGCGTCCAGCAGGGAATACAGGCCGTAGCGCCGCTTGAGGGTGAAGATGGTGTGGGCCGCCTGACCATCGGGATCGACCTTCACGCGGCGTTCGCCCGACTGGGTGGACCACTTGGTGAGCGGCTTGCGCACATGCTGCCGGTCGTTGACCCAGTCCCCCACGACCAGGACCAGGTAATGCTTGTTCCAGAGGCCGTTGCGCAGCGATTCGTGCAGGCCGACCAGGGCGCTGCGCTTCTTGGCCACCAGCAGCAGCCCCGACGTGTCGCGGTCGAGCCGGTGCACCAGTTCCAGGAAGCGCGCCTCGGGCCGCGCCCGCCGCAACTGTTCGATGACGCCGAAATCCACTCCGCTGCCGCCGTGCACCGCCACGCCTGCCGGCTTGTCGATCGCCAGCAGCGCGTCGTCCTCGAACACGATGGGGAATTCGCCGGGAGGCACGAAGCGCACCGGCGCCTCGGGCAGCCGGAACGGCGGCACCCGGACGACGTCGCCGGCGGCGATCCGGTGGTCCACCGGCACCCGGCCACGGTTGACCCGCACCTGGCCGCCCCGGATGGCCTTGTACAGGTGGCTCTTGGGCACGCCCTTGCACAGGCGCAGCAGGAAATTGTCCAGCCGCTGGCCATCGTGCGCCTCGTCCACTTCGACCAGGCGCACGGCGGGGGCCGCGGCCGGTTCGGGGTTCCGGGGCGGGCGGCCCTGGCCGGGCGTGGATTTCGCTTTGCGCAACAATGGTAGCGACATATAATCCTGAAGCCTGATCGAATCAGGCGGGTTGGAGCACAGGGTTGACGTACACGTTGTGTCCCTGAACCGCGCTTCCGGCGTCGAGACGCGCTTTCATGCGGCGTTTCCGCCAGATGTGCGCGAGACACCTTTCCGAATCCAGGCCGCGTCCCAATCGGGCTGCCGCCTGCCGCTGAATGTTTCGCGGCAAGCCGTGCAGCCTTTGCAGCACGCCGCCGGGTCAGGACAGGTCGCAAAGTGTGCCGGAATTGTACCCGTCCCGCCCGCCGGATTCTTCCGGGCCGTCATGGTCGCCCGCCCGTCGCGCCGCAATGGCTTCGAACCCGAAGCCCAACCGCGCGACGACGGATATGCGCCCGCGGACGCAAGTACAAAGAAACCGTCGTATACGCAAAGGCTCGCCCAAGAGGCGAGTCTGTCTGGCTCGCAAATACCGTGAACACCACTGCTTTCGATACCGCAACCGTCCCTCGCCCCCACCGCAAGCCGCGGTCAGTGGGCGACGGCCGCGGCATCCACGGTGCCTGCGCTCTCTCCCGACCTTGCGCATTCCCGCCCGGCCGGTCATCGTGACCTGAGTCCGCGGGGTGCGGCTTTTCGCGCACCGGTTTCCTCCACTCGCTCCGCGCACCGCGCATCTTCCCGACGGCCCGAGGCTGCGCGCCGGTTTTCGGCGCGACACGACCACGGAGAACTTCATACATGAAGCGCATGCTGTTCAACGCAACGCACCAGGAAGAACTGCGCGTTGCCATCGTCGACGGGCAGAAGCTCATCGACCTCGACATCGAAACCGCCGGCCGCGAACAACGCAAAGGCAACATCTACAAGGGCGTCGTCACCCGCATCGAACCCAGCCTGGAAGCCTGCTTCGTCAACTACGGCGAGGAACGCCACGGCTTCCTGCCCTTCAAGGAAATCGCCCGCACCTACTTCAAGGAAGGCGTGGACGTGCGCAGCGCCCGCATCCAGGACGTGCTGCGCGAAGGCCAGGAACTCATCGTCCAGGTCGAGAAGGAAGAGCGCGGCAACAAGGGCGCAGCCCTGACCACGTTCATCTCGCTGGCCGGCCGCTACCTGGTGCTGATGCCCAACAACCCCCGCGGCGGCGGCGTGTCGCGCCGCGTCGAGGGCGAAGACCGCCAGGAGCTGCGTGAAACCATGGAGCAGCTCCAGGTTCCGCAGGGCATGAGCATCATCGCCCGCACCGCCGGCATCGGCCGCAACGTCGAAGAGCTGCAATGGGACCTGTCCTACCTGATGCAGCTGTGGACCGCCATCGACGGCGCCGCCCGCGAGAATGCCGGCCCCATCCTGATCTACCTGGAATCGAGCCTGGTCATCCGGGCCATCCGCGACTATTTCTCGCCCGACATCGGCGAGATCCTGATCGACACCGACGACATCGCCGACCAGGCCTGCGCCTTCATGAGCGTGGTCATGCCGGACAACGTCCAGCGGGTGAAACGCTACCGCGACGACGTGCCCCTGTTCTCGCGCTTCCAGATCGAACACCAGATCGAGACCGCCTACGCCCGCACGGTGCCCCTGCCCTCCGGCGGCGCGGTGGTGATCGACCACACCGAGGCCCTGGTCGCGGTGGACGTCAACTCGGCGCGCGCCACCAAGGGCAGCGATATCGAGGAAACCGCGCTGCGCACCAACCTGGAAGCGGCCGACGAAGTGGCCCGCCAGTTGCGCCTGCGCGACCTGGGCGGCCTGATCGTCATCGACTTCATCGACATGGAAGACGGCAAGAACCAGCGCGCCGTCGAGCAGCGCCTGCGCGAAGCCCTCCATTTCGACCGCGCCCGCGTGCAGATGGGCAAGATCTCGCGCTTCGGCCTGATGGAGCTGTCGCGCCAGCGGTTGCGCCCGGCGCTGAACGAGGGCTCGCACATCACCTGCCCGCGCTGCAACGGCACCGGCGTCATCCGCGACACCGAGTCCAGCGCCCTGCAGGTGCTGCGCCTGATCCAGGAAGAGTCCATGAAGGAAAACACCGCCGCCGTGCACGCCCAGGTGCCGGTGGAAGTGGCCACCTTCCTGCTGAACGAAAAGCGCACCGACATCGCCAAGATGGAAGCGCGCCTGAAGGTCAACGTCATCCTCATTCCCAACAAGCATCTGGATACGCCGCACCATCTCATCGAGCGCCTGCGGCACGACGACCCCAGGCTGGAGAGCACCAAGGCCAGCTTCGAGCTGGCCGAGGCGCCCGAGACCAACCTTGCCTATTCCGCGCAGGAACACGAGGTCAAGGCCCGCCCCGAGGCGCTCGTCAAGGGTATCACCCCCGCCCAGCCGGCACCCGTCTCCTCCACGCCCTCGTCCGGCGCGAATGGCTCGCGAGCCAAGGCCGAGCCCGCCGCGGCGCCGTCCGCCGGCGGTTTCTCGGCCCTGGTGTCGCGCCTGTTCGGCTGGCTGAAGGGCAGCCCCGCCCAGCCGGCCGAGCCGGCCGCCCGCCCGCGCAAGGAAGAATCGCGCGAGGAACGGGACGCCCATCGCAACCGCCGCCGCCCGCCCCAGGGCGGCAACCGCGGCCGCCGCGACAACCGCGAGGCGCGCCCCGATGACCGCGAGCGCCAGGAAGGCGAGGAAGGCCGCAAGGAAGCCCGCGATTCGCGCGGACAGCGCCGCGATGGCCGCCGGGACGACCGTGCCCGCGCGCCCAGGCAGGAAGAGCAGCGCCCCGTGGCCGTCGCGCCCGTCGCCGATGACGCCGAGCAACAGTCGGGCGAGGCTCGCAACCGCAACCGCCGCGGCCGCCGCGGAGGACGCCGCGAGGACCTGCCGGCCGATGAAGCCGCCGGCTCGACCGTTGCCGCGGCCGCCGTCGTGGCTGGCGAGGCCGTCGCACCCGTCGCCGCCCCCGAGGCCCCGATCGTCCCCGACGCGCCCGTGACCGCCGAGCCGCAAGGTCTCCAGGAAGAGGAACCGCTCGCCGCCGCCGATGGCGCCGATGGCGAACCGGAACGCAAGCGCCGCCGCCGTCGTGGCCGCCGTGGCCGCCGCCAGGGCGAAGCCGGCGCCCAACTGGGCGAAGATGGCCTGCAGGACGACGAGGCAGCCGATGACGAAGACGCCGCTCCGGCGTCCGCCCCGGCCCAGCCGCTGGCCACGGTATCCGAGCCCATCCTGATCACGGCCGAGGCCCTGCCCATCGACACGCCCGCCCCCGTGGTGGCGGAAGTCGTGCACGCGCCGGCCCAGCCCGCCCAGGAAGCCCAGCCGTCGCAAGAGGCCGCTCCCCAGGCCGAGGAAACCGCCCCCGTGGCGGCTCCGCAGGCGGTCGAGGAACCCGCGCCCGCCATTGCCGCCGAGGCCCCTGTGCAGCAGGCCGCCGAAGCTCCGGTCCAGCCGGCCGAGCCCGCAGGCGAGCCCGCGCCCCAGGCCGAGGCTCCCGCCGCGCAGCCTGAACCGGTTGCCGCGGAGGCCCAGGCCGAGGTGCCCGCGCCCGTGGCCGAGACGCCTGCTCCGCAACCGTCCTCCATCCTTGATACGCCGGCCCAGATCGTCGTTCCCCAGGCCGCAGCGTCCCACGACGAACTCGTGCGCGTGGTCGAGCAGGCCGGCATGCAGTGGGTGGAAACGGACAGCGCCAAGCTGGCGGCTGCCCGCCAGGCCGCTCCCGCCGCCGCGCCGGTCCGCCTGGGCCGCGAGCCGCGTGTCCGGCCGCCGGCGGCCGCCGAGGCGCTGGTCCAGGTGGAAACCCGTCCCGAGCTGCGTCACTGATCACGCAGCCGGGCCGTCACGAATGCCGCACGTTCGCGTGCGGCATTTTTTTTGCCCGGAGTCCGGCCTGCCAGCCCACGGCATCATGTTGCACGGGCGGCCGCCGAAGCGGTGCCGCAAAATCACCACAAGGCTGCCCGAGCCCGGCCGCAACGCCTAGAATGGCGGCTTGGCCTGCCCTACGGGATATCCCCCCATGTCCAGCAAGAAGACCCTCGAGAACTCATGGCTGGGGAATATCCCGCTGACCGGCAAGGTATCGCTGCTGGTGGGCTCGCTGCTGACCCTGTTCATCGTCTCCAGCATCGGCACGTCGCTGGTCCTGGAACAGGAGAAGCAGAACCGGGCCGCCTTCCGCGCCACGGTCGACCTGCTGCGCGAGATCGAGCAGACCAATCGCGTGCTGTACCAGCGGCAGTCCGAACTGCGGCAGTTGCTGCTGAGCCCGGGCGAGCCCGACACCAAGACGCTGCAGACGGCCAATGCCGCGATCACGCAGCACCTGGACCACCTGGAACAGCAGGTCCGGAACGACGCCGCGCAAAGCACCCGGCTGGACACCATACGCGGCCTGGACGCCAGTTGGCGCAACAATGTCGAACAACAGGTGCTGCCCGAGCTGCGGCGCCTGGCCAAGGAGTCGCCGGCCGAGGCCGCCAGCCAGCGCGAGCGGCTCTTCCCGAAGTTCACCGCCAGCACCCCGGTCGCCACACCGGCCATCGTCGCGGCCCTCGACGGGTTCGGCACCTATGCGCGGCGGCAGTTGGAAGAGCGCGAGAGTGCCCTGGAGCAGTCTGAATCCCAGCGCGAGTGGCTGCTGTGGGGCACGCTGCTGCTGGCCGCGCTGTGCGGCGTGGCGGCCTTGCGGCTGTCGGCCACGCTCGTGACCCGGCCCTTGCGCCTGATGAGCGAGAGCATGGAGCGCCTGGCCCGGCACGACCACGCCATCGAAACGCCCCGGCTCGACCGGCGCGACGAGATCGGCACCATCTCCAGGGCCTTGACCGAGTTCAAGCAGATGGCCATCGACATCTCGGACCAGAATTGGGTGGGCCACTGCGTGGGACGGATCGCCGACCGCCTGCAGCGCGCGTCGTCCCATGCCGAGTTCGCCCAGGCGCTGCTGTCGCAACTGGGCACGGAGCTGGGCGCGGGCGTGGCGCTGTTCCACCTGCGCGCGGAGGACGACGTCCTGCATCCGGTCGGACACTACGGATACCAGCCCGATCCCGCGGACCGGATCCAGCCGTTCAGGATGGGCGAAGGCCTGGTCGGCCAATGTGCCCGCGAAGCCCGGGTCATCGAGCTCGACGCGGTGCCGGACCATTACCTGCGCATGCGGTCCGGCCTGGGCGAGGCCGTGCCTCCCCGCCTGATGCTGATCCCCGTCCTGTCGATGGAGCACGTCCTTGCCGTCATCGAGCTGGGCCTGATGGGGCCCCTGGACGTCCGCCGCCGCCGCCTGCTGGAAACCCTGCTGCCCGTCGTCGCCCTGTCGCTGGAGAACATCACGCGCTCGGTGCGTACCCGGGAGCTCCTGGAACGCACGCAAAGCCAGGCCGCCGAGCTGCGCACCTCCGAGGAAGAACTGCGCACGCAGCAAGAGGAGCTGCAGGCCTCGAACGAAGAGCTGCGCCAGCAATCCGAGATCCTGAACCAGCAGAAGACGCTGCTGGAAGCCCTGCAGCGGGAGACGGCCGACAAGGCGGACGCGCTGGCCCGCGCCAGCCAGTACAAGTCCGACTTCCTGGCCAACATGTCGCACGAGCTGCGCACGCCGCTCAACAGCCTGCTGATCCTGTCCAACGACCTGGCCGAGAACCGCGAAGGCAACCTGAGCGAAGACCAGGTCGAATCGGCCCGCATCATCCACGAAGGCGGCACCAACCTGCTGCGCCTGATCAACGACATCCTGGACCTGTCCAAGATCGAGGCCGGGAAGATGGAACTGTCGCTCGAACAGGTGGACCTGCGCGTTTTCGCGGCCCGGCTCAAGCGCCAGTTCGATCACGTGGCGCGCGGCAAGGGACTGCGTTTCGCGGTCGAGATCGCCGATGCGCTGCCGTCCGCGGTGCAGGCCGACGGCGGCAAGCTCGAGCAGATCGTGACCAACCTGCTCGGCAATGCCTTCAAGTTCACCCAGTCGGGCGAGGTCCGGCTGGTGCTGCGGCGCCCGGCCGCCGATCTTCCCGGCTTTCCGGCGGACCGGTCCGTCTCGATCGAAGTGCACGATACCGGCATCGGCATCCCGCCCGAAAAATTCGCGCAGGTCTTCGGCGCGTTTGAACAGCTCGATGCCGGCACCAGCCGCCAGTTCGGCGGCACGGGCCTGGGGTTGGCGATCTCCCGCCGCCTCGCGCGGCTGCACCATGGCGACATCCAGTTGCGCAGCGAGCCCGGGCAAGGCAGCGTCTTCACGGTGCTGCTGCCGCAGGCCCAGCCCGGCGCGGCCGAACCGGCACCCCTTGCCGAGGCGCCCCCCGCGGCCGGCGACGCCACGGCGACGCTGCCGGATACACCGCCCGCCGCCCCCGTGTCCCCGCGCGACACCACCATCCTCGTGATCGAGGACGATCCGGCCTTCGCCCGCGTCCTGGCCGACATGATCCGGCGCAAGGGCTGTACGGCCCTGGTGGCCCACGGCGGCGAAGCCGGCCTGCAGCTCGCCCGCCAGCACCACCCCACCGGCATCATCCTGGACCTGATGCTGCCCGACATGGACGGCTGGACCGTCCTGGAACGGCTCAAGGCCGAGCCCGGCCTGCGCCACGTCCCGGTGCATATCGTCTCGGCGCTGGACCAACCCGCGCGCACGCGGGACTCCGGCATCGCCGGCTACCTGACCAAGCCGGTATCGGCCGACGCGCTCAACGGCGCCATCGACCGCCTGATGCTGCCGACCGAAGGACAGGTCCGGCGGCTGCTGATCATCGATGACGATCCGGCTTCCCGCACCTCGGTGCGGACCCTGCTGTCCTCCCAGCCCGTCGAGATCTCGGAAGCCGGCTCGGCCGAGGAGGCGCTGGCCATGCTGCGCGGCGAAACCTTCGATTGCGTCGTGCTGGACCTGGGCCTGCCGGGCATCTCAGGCTTCGACTTCCTCGAACAACTGTCCACCGTCGAACCGCGCCCGCCGATCGTGGTGTATTCCGCCCGCGAGCTGTCGCGCGAAGAGGGTATTCATAAAAGCCTGTTGATGCAGGAGCTTCCTAACCCTCAGCCGAAGGCATCGGGTTGATGTTGATGGGAGGCTCCAGCAGGAACTCCAGC
>NZ_BAAAEN010000024.1:0-88490 GCF_039523035.1 Pigmentiphaga daeguensis
TGAGGCCGAAGCGCGATACTATCGGCAACTTGCAGCGCCGACTGTGGAACCTGTTTTACTTTAACCAAAAAGCCTCCGCGATCCCCGGTGCGATTCACAGTGGATGGTGATGTGGTCGACCGCAGACTCGACCATAACGTGGCCGATCAGCTTGCCATAGCACTCTTCGCGAATCGCGCATTTCTTGTGGAGGGGACAACCGAATCGGCTGTGTTCTACGGTATTGGCGATAGAACTTCTCCGGGGGCTCTTGAGGCAGCAGGTATCTCGATTGTTCCAGTCGGCAGCAAGACATCAATACCTCTCGCGCATGCGATTCTGAAATCTATTGGTGTTCCAGTCTATGCGCTTTTTGATGCTGACGGTGGATTTGAAGTGCGCGCCAAAGCTAAAAACAAAAAGCAAGATGACATAGATCGGGAGCGCAAAAATCATGCGGTAGAGAACCGCAGGTTAATGCGGTACTTCGGCTTGCCTGAAGAAGATTTTCCACCTGCCACCATTTCCGAAGTCGCCGCGATATTTGATGATCACCTTGAGGCGTTTCTGTCCGCGAACTGGGATGAGTGGATATCTGCCTGCAATATTATTGAGACTGATGCCGGAATAAATCTTGCGAAGAACCAGCTCGCATACCGGACTGCGACACTCCGATCAGGAGGCGAGGTGCCAGAAATGCTTGCGCAGATTTTGGTCAAAGTGGAAGGTAAGTAACCATGCATGAAATAATCTGCCCTCACTGCAGGAAAGCATTCAAGATCGACGAAGCTGGGTACGCGGACATCCTGAAGCAGGTTCGAGATAGCGATTTCGAGAGACAGTTACATGAACGGCTAGAGTTGGCCGAACAGGAAAAACGCAATGCGGTTGAGCTGGCTGAGGCCAAGGTTGCCAACGAATTACAGAAAGCCGCATCCGCCAAGGATGCCGAGATTCAGGAGCTGAAAGCCAGGCTTGATGCCGGAGAGGTTGCGCGGCAACTCGCCGTGGCCGAGGCATTGAATGCGGTGGAAAAAGAGCGTGACACGCTTGCAAATGAATTAGAACAGGCGAAGCGCGACAAGCAAGCTGTATCCAAGTTGGCAGAGGTCACGCTCATAAGCGAAGTGCAAAAGGCCGCTGCAGCAAAGGAATCGGAGATACAGGAACTTAAGGCGAAACTCGACGCCATTGTTATTGAGAAAAAGCTTGCCATTACTGAAGCAGTCAACGCAGTCGAGAGAGAGCGTGACGAAATGAAGAGCGGCTTGCAACGGGCAGAACTTGAAAAGCGTCTTGCCGAGAAATCTTTGAAAGAAAAGTACGAGACGCAGATCAAGGATCGCGATGACGCAATCGAGCGTCTACGGGACATGAAGGCGCGATTATCGACCAAAATGGTTGGCGAAACGCTAGAGCAGCATTGTGAGACCGAATTCAATCGAATTCGCGCTACCGCATTTCCAAGGGCGTATTTTGAGAAGGACAATGATGCGCGCAGCGGAAGTAAGGGGGACTACATATTTCGCGACTCAGATGAAGCTGGAACTGAGATCGTCTCGATTATGTTTGAGATGAAGAACGAGAATGATGAAACCGCCGCCAGGAAGAAAAATGAAGATTTCCTGAAGGAGCTTGATAAGGATCGCACTGAGAAGGGTTGCGAGTATGCAGTGCTGGTTTCTCTGCTCGAACCTGAAAGTGAGCTATACAATACGGGAATCATTGATGTGTCCCACCGTTACCCAAAAATGTATGTTGTCCGGCCGCAATTCTTCCTCCCCATCATCACCCTGCTACGAAATGCGGCAATGAATTCGCTCAAGTACAAATCCGAGCTGGCGCTCGTGAAGGCGCAAAATATCGATATCACGAATTTCGAGGCCCAGCTGGATACGTTCAAGACTGCATTCGCCAAAAACTACGACCTCGCCTCCAGGCGATTTCAGACAGCAATCGATGAAATCGACAAGTCGATCGATCACCTACAGAAGACAAAAGAGGCCCTGCTTGGCACCGACAGAAATCTTCGACTCGCGAACGACAAGGCGCAGGACGTGACGATCAAGAAGTTGACTCGGAGTAACCCAACAATGGCTGCGAAGTTTGCCGAACTCAAGAATGGCGGATCTTCTGGTGCTGAATGAGTCTGGTCATTTACGTCGGAAGCACGGCCAGGTAGGGGTTGTTTTGTGGCATTTCACAGAATACCGATTGTGGCGGAAGAAGCAGGTAGCCGTGTAGCTTCCGTGATTTTCTGGGGCCTGTGACTTCGCAGGTCCAGATGTTCAACCCACTCGGCTGCTTGCGATGCAATTGCAACCGCTCGAAGCGCTTCTGCACCCACTGCCAATCCTGCAGGTTCTCCTGTTTGGCCAGCTTTCCTAACTGCGGGTGTTCCTGCGCATAGCGCTGGAATACGCCAGGGCTGACTAGGTAGGCGGTGTCGCTCACGGTATGCACCAGCGCTTTTGCATCGTTGATGATGAGCCGCCGCGTGGCGATGCCCTGTTTCAGCCACGCCATGAAGTGCTCGCCGGATGGCTGTGTCGTCGAGGATGTGGAGGCCGGCCGCGAAGGCGCCGCGGCAGCCAAGGTCGGCGGGGGCGTATCGGCAAGAACGATGGGTATTTCGTCCGGGACGGTTTCCACATCCTGATCGGTGGTTGGCGAGTTTCCCGTTCCCACCATCGCCAGCATGTCCGCCATGGCGTCGGGTATGGCCTGTGCCTTGGATGGAGGGGCCGATGCAATGCCGCTAACTTCCGCTGGCGGAGCGTTTTGGTTCTCCAAGGCTGACGCCGTGCCGTCCGCAGAAAGGATGGCCCCTGCCTCGGCAGCTTCGCCTGCCAGTGCCGCGTCGATCGTCACCGTCCCTGCAAACGGCGCCGGTCGCTCACCAGATTCCCAGATCAGCGCGGGCGCGAGGCGCAACAGGGTGAACGAGTGGGTCCAGCCGGTGGAACTGGTCACGGTAGCACGCCAGATCGCTTTGCCGTCCGGCGTGGGCTGCAACATGCCGTGATCCTGCAGCACGTTGAACACGGCGGTGTTGTTCGCAGGAATGCCGTCAATGCCCTGTGATAGTAGATGTGCCCGAAGCTTGTCCGAGACCGTCTTGCTGACTAGCCACAAACCATCCTCGGTGAGCCAGCCATCGGAGGCTTCGGGTTGGTTCAGCTTCAGCTCCTCCTTGAGCAGGTAACGCAGCCCGTCCAGCAGCTTGCGTTGCAGTGCGTGCTTGGGCGCGACCATGGCGCGCGCAGGATCGCCGCCCAGTTCCTGGGCCACGGAAGCACGGTCGGCCTGCACCACCAGTTCGCCCAGCACGCCAGCGTGCTCGTACTGCCCGGCCAGGACGTAGAGCAGCGGTGCCCACAGCGACGGATAGCTGCTGAGCCAGTCCAGAACTTCGCGGTCAAGCAGTTGCCGGTAGAGCAAGCCCGTCGCGGCGCTGTGGAGTCGGTACTCGCGATCGTCACGGTAGCGGAAGCGATATGGCTGGTGCAGTGGGCCGTGCCACGGATGCCAAGTGCTGCCGTCGGCCAGCTCCACGTGCAGATCGACGGCGACCTTGCCGATGTCGTGCAGCAGTGCGGCGTAGGCGACGGCAGCAGTCCAGGCTTCGGCTTGCGCGGCCTGGTCCTCGGGGTTGGCGCCGATGGGCAGCAAATGGGACTGCCGCAGCTTGAGGCTGTAGGCGACGATTTCCAGGCCGTGGTCGAGCATGCCGCCTGGGTAGGCATGGTGATGTGCTTCGGATGCAGGGAAAGCCTGAACCAACTCGGCATAACGTTCCATCGGTGTGCGGTACAGCGCGGCGAACTGCTTGCGCGAGAGCGAGGTGCGCTGCCAGATGTGTTCCAGCAGCTTCTGCCGGCGCGGTGTCGCCAGCAGCGATGCGGCCGATTCCGGTTGCAGCAGCCCTTTCGGGAGATCGGTGACGGGTGCAGGCGACGGAGCGGCAGCGACCGGAGGCCGTTTCCGCTGGAACAGAGAGAGCATGTGGGTGTCCTGGTGGCGGGCAAGCGGGCGGCCTTTTCGCCTTTTCGGGTAGGGCCTTTCCCCTTGCACCCCATTCCCTTGCCGTTTCGGCCCTTTGGCCTTTAGAAGCCTTTGGATATAGAGCGGTGAGCATTGGTTGTCCACCGTCAATGCGGGTATGGCGGGGCCGGATTGATGCAGGAAGGCTGGCTGTTCCCACCCTACGATGAGATTCATTGTTGGATGCTGGAGGACCCCGGTGAGACCTTTCATTGACGAGGTAAGGATATTTCCTTACAATACGGGCATTGCGATCAAGAGAGCCGCCATGCCTGCCATTCACGAAGTTGCCACGCTGACCTCCAAAGGCCAGATCACGCTACCCAAGTCCATCCGACAGGCACTTGGGGCCGATACCGGCAGCAAGCTTGCGTTCGAGCTTCGTGGCAGTGAGGTCGTCGTGACCCGCGCCGATGCCGAGCACGAGGACCCGGCCATTGCCGCGTTTCTGACCTTGCTGGCCCGCGACATTGAAGCGGGTCGGAATGTGCGCGGCCTGCCCGAGAATCTGGCTCGCACAATGCTGGAGCACGCGGGGCACAAGGTGGACCTGGGCGATGATTTCGATGAGGACGTGGAAATCTGATGCAACAGCATGGCTGGACACTGCTGTTCCACGACAACCTGATCGAGCAGTTGATGAAGCTGCGCGCGGCTGTGCTGCGCGCCCAAGGCAACGACCCGGAAGGGTTCGGATCGAACGCCAACGTCAAGTTCTTCCGGGCCTTGACCCAGTTGATACAAGACGTGATACCGAGCGATCCGGCGCGCGACGAATACCGCCAGGGCAACACCATGGGGCCGGCCTATCGCCACTGGCGGCGGGCCAAGCTCGGAAGGCGATACCGGTTGTTCTTCCGCTACGACTCGAAGGCGAAGGTCATCGTGTACGCCTGGGTCAACGATGAACAGACCCTGCGGTCTTCGGGAAGCAAATCAGACCCGTATGCCGTGTTCGAGAAGATGCTCGGGCGCGGGAATCCGCCGGACGAATGGAGCGCATTGGTACAGGCAAGCAAGCAGGATTGGAGCAAACTGGAGTAGCGATCTCACATGTAGCAGGTGACGACCATGAACACGACGACCCGCATCAGCACCGCAGAACGCCTCGGCCGCAGCTTTGGCCGTGGATGGCGTGGATACCTTCGTCGTGAACAGCGTGTCGCACGGTGGCTGGTGACGCTTGGAGTGCCAGTAGGGGGGGCTGCGGCAGTGCTTTGGATCGTCAAACTGGCCGTCCTTGGTGTGCTGCTCTATTCCGCGTTCTGGCTGGCATTGCTGCTGGTATTTGCGGTGATTGCAGCGGGAGTCATGGGGAACGCTGAACTGGATGATGAGCCACAGACAGAATGGCGTACTGGGCCGCTGGGATTCGGCCTGTACCATCCCGATGGTTCCAGGATCGACCCTCACGACCCTGATGCCGAGGCGTAGGACTCCGGGTTGTCTACTTCCTGCCACCTGCCTTTATCAGTGCGCCACCTCCCTTACTGCCCGCTGTCTGCGCATCCTTGGTGCCATTGATCAATGCCTGTGCAATGGCTCCAGCATGGAGACCTGCCCAAGTGAGGGCAGTCATCCAAAAGGCTGGCAGCACCAAGAACATCGTGCCCATGACGAACATCAGGAGCATGTCCCCGAAGGCGTTGTTCAGCCCCACCAGCGGGTCGAAGTTGGCGTGTTGCCGGTTCCAGCCGAAGCCCCAGCCGTAGAGCGCATCGAGGATGGTGCTGTCGATCCAGCGCGCGAGCTGGAACCAGAAATCGACGAAGAACAGCGCGAACTGCACGACGCTCACGGTAACGACGGTCTTCAGGTCGTAGGTGCCCACGACCAGCACCAGCGGGATGCAGATGACCAGCGCCATCTTGAGCAAGGCGAGCACCATGGGCAGCGCCTGGCGCACCACGTCCATGGCGGGAAACGCGGCCATCGCGCCGACAGCCATGCCGACGTCGCCCGTGGCCCGCGTAACGATGTTCGGCAGGGTCTTGTCGATCTGGCCGCCGTAGTCTGTATAGACGCTGCCCTGGTTCAATTTCTGCTGCCGTGGCGAGGCGATGGTGCGGATCACC
Organism: Pigmentiphaga daeguensis; assembly: GCF_039523035.1. Classification (NCBI taxonomy): domain Bacteria; kingdom Pseudomonadati; phylum Pseudomonadota; class Betaproteobacteria; order Burkholderiales; family Alcaligenaceae; genus Pigmentiphaga; species Pigmentiphaga daeguensis. The sequence continues at coordinate 6,099 of NZ_BAAAEN010000024.1, forward strand.
GAGTCGTCCACCTCAGCTCGGCTCAGGAAGCCGGCCCAGCCCGCTAGGCGATTCAGCAGGCTTGGGTCTACCTGCCCCAGCAGGCGCGCGCGCAGACCATTGCTGCCATCGGCCCACCACTGCCTGCAGGACGGATAACCGCCACCGCTGGCCACCTGCGCAAGCCCCGCGTCGCGGGTGCTGTCGTAGGGCCAGTCATCGCGTGGTGTGCTGGAGCGGTAGGTGTCGTAGTAGCCGCCGGTGTCCGTGAAGAAGCGCGAGCCGATCCAGGTCACGTCGTGCATCTGCGCTTCATCGAGGTTTGGGCGCTGCATGAAGAGCTTGGCGCGCGCCGGTCCGTAGCAGTCGCGCGAGAAATCCGCCACTTCCTGAGCCAGCACCGGGTCGTCGATGCGCGTCGCGTCGATCTCCATGCGCATCTGCCGCAGATCGGTCCCGCAAGGGATCGCCGCCACCGAGGCACCGGTCACTGCTCGCGAGAGTGTGTGCATAAAGGCCCACCAGACGGGCACCTTCGCCGATTGGTTGTTGATAGTACTGAAGGACTGTGACCAGCCGGTATCGGTGGGTTGCGGCACGCTGACCTGGCATTGGGCCGAGCGTGCGCTGTCGTAGCGGATGGTGTTGAGATCCACGTCGATGAAGGGGATGCCGGCGAACATCACCACCACGATGGCGACGAACACCCGGTTCTCGATGCGCGCAGCCGAAAGCACGCCCTTGTTGCCTTCGTCGGCACCCTCCGCACGGGCCTTCAGCCATTCCTGCACGATGATGGCAATGAAAGGCAGCGCGAATACACCGCTCGCCACCAGCACGGCCCAGATACCGTTGTGGACGATCCACGACACCAGCGTCAGGTAGTACTCCAGGTAGTCGGTGGTGAAAAGCGTCATGACCCCGATCTCCCCTCAAGCGGCCTGCATCAACAGGCTGGCTTCCAGCGCCACAATGGCGGCGACGCCGGCGATCTCGCTGCGCAGCAGGCGCCGTCGCGCCTGCCTATCCGCTCCGCGCTGGGCCTCGCGCGCCAGCAGTCGGCGACGCATCCAGACCCAGCCGTAGGCTGTCGCGCCGTACAGGCACAGTCGCCACACAAGGAAGTAACCCGCCGTGGCCGTCAGCCAGCGCTCCCAGCCGGCGATGCTGCCGACGAGATAAATGCCGACGATGTTGGCGCCCACAGCGGCGGCGACGAGCACCACCGTCCACAGCAGCGCCTTCGCCGCGCGCCGGTTGAGCAGCCAGCGCGGGCGCAGCCAACTGGCACGCGGCGGGTTCATGGGTTGCCTCCCGGATTGCCCTTCTGAAGCCGGTCGAGGCGGTCGGGAATGGGATCGCCTTCGTAGATGCCACGTGAGCCAGCCGCGCGCGTGCCGTGGCGCTGGATGATGGCCATCGGCGAGTTGTTCGCCAGCTCGCGGCGCAGCTCCAGCTCGGTCTTGAGGTTGCGGATTTCCTGGTCGAGCGTGTCGCTCTCGTGGTTCACGGCCTCGACCGCCAACTGGTTCGCCGCGACGTTGGGCTCCTTCTTACCGGTCAGCAGGGTGCGCTGGAGCAGCAATGCCTTCTCCAGCACCGACGCCAGCGCGACCTCCGAGGCCAGGCGCCGCGCCAGCAGGTCTTGATCCGGCTCGTCGCGCAGCGCCTCGATGACGCCGCGCGTGATGGGCAGCGAGGTGCTGCCAGCCGCGCGCAGGTTCTCGAAGGTGGTGTTGCGCGTTCCCGAGACCAGCTCCTGCAAGGCTTCCAGCTTGGCCTCGTATTCCTCCTGGATCAGCGGCGTCAGCCCGACGCCGGGCACCGTTTCGGTCTTGGTGCAGGCATCGCAGGTGCGCTGCACCTGTTCCCCAAGAACCCGTGTGGCCCATTCAGTCGCTTGTTGTGGCGACGTCCAGGTCTGGCAGGACAGGCTCGCGCAACTGGCGGAAGCGATGGACGACGTGTCGGTCACGCTGCGGCCGTTGACCAGGTTGTAGCCCGCGCGGGTGACGTCGCCGACCACGCGGATGGCCGACTGGCCTGCGCCGCCCGCATTGCTACCACCCACCCAAGGCACGCCGTCGTTGCCGCGGCGCGTCTCCGCCTGTTCAATTGCCGACACGGCATCCGTGCTCGACACCGCATCGCGCAGTGCCATGCCTTCGGCCATCTGGCTCCAGCCGAGTTGTCCGCCCGCCGTGTCGGCCATCTTCTCGGCCATGGCACGGCAGGTCAGCTTGGAGCGGTCGAAATCCAGGCGCGCCTGCAGCACGCCGTTGGTCAGCAGGTTGTACAGGCCGGGATCGGCGCGCTGGATGATCAGCGCAGGCAGCGATGCCACCGCGCTGGTGGCGCTCTGGATCACGTTGCTCATGATCTGCTGAAAGCCGTTGGTGACGCCGTTGAGCTGGTTGCGCAGCGTGGTCTGGATGCTCATGTCGCCGCAGATCAGGTTGCTGTTCCAGCCCACGCCAACGCCGATCGAGCGCATGCCGGCCGCGCGGCCCATGGACACCGCGCTGCCGCCGCCAATCGAATACATCACTTCGTCGCCGATCACGGAGCCGCCGGTCTGAAATCCGGCCTGCGCCCACGCCAGGCCGCCGCCAAGAACGAGTGCGCCAGCCAGCAGCCCAGCCAATACCGTGGGACGCAGCAGGCGGCACGCCTTGGTGGAGAGGTTTGTCAGTTCAGGACGCTTCATCGCCGTACCCTCATTGGAAATCGACGCTGCCGAGGAACACCTGGCCGCGACGTTCGCAGCACGCATAGGGCCGCCACAGCGACCAGGCGTAGTCGCCTTGCTGCGCCTGGGTCAGGAAACCGCTGCGCGGGAACACCGTGCAGGACGAGGACAGGACGGGCGTGAGTTCCTGCCACTTGCCGGTCGAGGCATCGCCTTCCATCAGCGCGCCGGCAGGCCAGTAGCCGGGCCGCGAGTTGGCGAGCAGCGGCTGATAGACGTGAATCTGCCCACGGCGCGTGACGACATCGCCGGCGCGCTGGGCCACCACGGCGCCAGCCTTGTGGTCGTCGGCCTGGTGCAGGAAGCCGCCGCGCGGATACACGTTGCCCCACAGGTTCAGCGTGGTGCGCGCGCCGACCTCGCGCCTGCCCGGAATCAGCGCCTCCGGGTAGGCCATCTCGGGCACGTTGTAGCGCCAGGCCAGCGTGTCCAGGGTGCTGAGCAGGTATGGCATGAACGCCGTACCCGCACCCTCGCAGAAGTAGCCCGACGATGAGACGAACTGGTTGAACACCTCGACGCCGGGGTGGCCGATGACGTCCGCGTTCTTGAACTTGGCGAGATTGTTCTCGTGGTCTTCGTTGGTGGTGCCGTCTCCGCCGGCCTGGGCCGAAGGGTTGGGCGCGCTCATCGCCCGGACTTCGACCCAGGGGTTCTCGCCGGTGTTGCTGTAGCTGGAGACGACCGCATCGGGGATGTAGTGGCGGACTTTGATGGACGTGCGCACCGTGCAGCCCGTCCAGGTGCAGTAGAGCCAGTAGCAGATGCCGACGACGCGGTATTCGAGGCAGTCTGGCGATGCCACCGAGCCAACGATGGTGGCGGTGTTGAGGGCATAGCTGCCCGTGGCGCTGAGCAGCAGCACTGAGGCCACGCCAGCGCGCAGGCGGCGCATCCGCTCGAAGGGTCGGGTCATGGCTGCGGCCTCCGGTGTTGCGCAATGCGCGCGACGGCACGGGCCACGTCCGGCTCGCCATAGACCACGTAACGCTGATCCACCACGACGGACGGAATGCTGGTGACACCCAGGCTCCATGCGTCGGCGACGCCCTGGTATGCGGAAGCGATGCGGCGCTGGAGGTCGGCACCGCCGTTGTTCAGGCGGCGCTTGACGATGGCCGTGGCTTGTTCAGGGTCGGCGGGCAGCTGTGCGGAAAGCTCGGCTTCGATGCGCGGGCCTTCATCCAACTCGATCAACCGCTCGCCACCCATGGTCTTGACCGGGTGGCGGCTGTCGGTGAAGACCACCACATCGGCGGCGAAGGTGGCTGGGCTCAAAACAGCCAAGGACGCCGGCAGTGCAACGGCCAGGCCAAGGGTTCGCCAGCCGGATGCGAAGCGGAATAAAGATGCTGGCATGTCGCGTGCCCTGGAAGTTGATCAGAGCCATAGTCGAACGCGAACCGGCTGCCGCCCCAACAAACAATGCGCATCGCGGGCACCCCGCATACCTGTTCGGTGCTGCCGCATGGAAAAAAGCGGAGGCCGAAGCCCCCGCTGTGATCAGTGAACCACGGGCCTTCCTACAAAAGACCGGACTCGGCGAACGAGTACGGTGTGCCCTGACCAATCACGAAATGGTCGAGTACCCGCACGTCGATAAGCGCCAAGGCCGTCTTCAACTGCTCGGTCAGCAAGCGATCCGCATTGGATGGCTCGGTGGTGCCCGAGGGGTGCTGATGGGCGAAGATGACCGCAGCGGCGTTCAGTTGCAACGCTCGCTGCAGCACGACACGCGGATAAACCGAGGTCGCATTGATCGTTCCATGGAACATCGGCTCCACGGCCAGCACGTCGTGCATGCTGTTCATGAACACGACGACGAATATCTCATTGGGCTCGGCGACCAGCTTCAAGCGAAGGTAGTCCCTGACCGCAGCGGGCCGCTCAAGACGTGGCCCTGCTTTGAAAACCCGCCGCTCCAGCAACACGATGGCTTGCTGGATGATCCAGTCCTCGTTCTGAACAGAAATATCGGAAAGCGACTCCAGGCAGGAGTCATTGATGACGACAGACATGGCGAACCTCCAGGCAGGGAAATCGGAGGGCGCACATGCCCCCAGGAGGGCAGGCCCTCCTGGAAATGGAACAAGGGAACAAGGTGCATCCATCACCACAGCAGCGGTGATCGTTCGCGGCCAGGATGCGAGGCGAACGGGTAGCGGTCAGCGCAGCGTGCTGCGCCGTAGCCTCAAAGACTGCGGGCTACCTGGGCATGTCGCCGACGACGTCGGCAGGCATTTCGGTGGTGGGTGAAGCGACCGAATCCTCAGCCGCCAGCATGTCCATGGCCGACAACAGCGCATCGCCTTCGATCGGCCCCTGCAGCAGGATCGCCTGGCCGGTCTGGTGATCGTGCAGACGAATCGAAGGCGTCGCGGTCACGCCGCTCTTGGTAGCTTCCTCGGCCTGAGCGCGAATCACCCTTTCGGGTCGCTCGCTGGCCAAACACTGCACGACGGCTGGGTTGAGGCCGGGATAGCGCAGGCCCTCGGGCAAACCCAGGCCGTCACTGCGCGTGTGCGCATAGACCCATTCGATGGCCTGCCAAAAGGCCGCATGCCCACCTGTCTCGGCGGCGCACTCGGCCAGGCGTGCCTCGGCGGAGGCGGCCGGTTCGTGCGCGGCCAGCGGCTGGTGCTGCCATTGCAGGGCTACGTCCGCGTTGGCACCCACCCAGCGCTTGAGCTGCGGGAAGTACGCTCGGCAGAACGGACATTCGAGGTCGGCATAGAGCGTCAGCGTGAACCGGCCCTCGGGGTTGCCCATCTGCCAGGGAGGCCCGGCCATCTGCGCCGTGCTGACCGGCGCGGGAGGCAGCGACGCGGGTTCGCTGGGAATGCGGGACACGAGCCATATCAACAGCAGCGCGATCAATCCAGCGGCCAAGAACCAGGGCCAGCGCTTGCGCGAGCGCCGATGGCGGAACGCCTGCACCGGCATAGGAATGGAAGGAGGTTTCGGTTTCACGGCAGTCTCCGGCGGCTATTGCGGCAGGCCCAAGGCTGGCGACTCGATGCCGCGCGCCTGGTCGATCTTCTCGGCCACCTTGAAGGCCGCGTCGAGTTCACTGATGCCGTGCTGCTGCATGAGCTGATAGCGTTCCGCCTTCTCTTCGGGTTCGGTCTGCGCCAACGCCAAGTAGAGGCTCGGCGGCACCGCCCGGAAAAGCACCTCCATCGACTTGGACAGGATGACGCCCTCGGTGAACTTCCCGGCTTCCTTGCGCGCGGAAAGCATCAATGCTTTCTGCGCGGGTGACAGTTCGCGAAACCGGGCAATCTTCTCCACCTCATCGGGTGGCATCGACAGGCAGATCCACCACTCGATCATGTTGAGCATGGGTTCTGCGGCGCGCGGCAGGTCGTCGATATTTTGTGTGGCAAGCCAGAACCAGGCCCCCAGCTTGCGCCACATCTTGGTGATCTTCACCACGTAGGGGGCGAGCAGCGGGTTCTTGGTGATGATGTGCCCTTCGTCGGTGACGTTGATGATCGGGCGGCCCAGGTACTGATCGCGCTCGGCAATGTTGTTCACCGTGCTGATCAGGCTTATGTAGGCAATGGAGAGCTGCGCGTTGTAGCCCTCGCGGGCATAGGTCGCCAGATCGACCAGGGTGATGTCGGCTTCAGGCCACGGCGAGCCGTCGCGGTCGAACATTTCGCCATCCGTGCCTTGGCAGAACATGTCCATGGCATCGGCCATCTCCAGCAGTCGCACACGCCGCATTTCCGGCAGCGTTGGGTCTTGGCTGCGCGTGCGCAGCGCGTTTCGCACATCGCGCGTGAGCACGGTGCGCTTCTCTCCATCCTTGCTGTGGCAGTGCTCGGCGGCATCGAGGATGCACTGACGAATCAGTGAGCGGTCGGCCCGCGTCATCCGGGCTTCTTCCTTGTCTTCGCCGCCGGTGATCATCAGCCGTGCGGTGATCTCCAATTCGCCCAGCACGTCGCGCTGCTCATCCGCCTCCATGGCCACAGCATCGGGGGGCAGGTCTTCATCCAGCGCATCGGCGTCGAGCGTTTGCACGTCGCTGGGCGTCTCGATCAGCCGCCGCGCATCCGCGAACGGCGCCAGGGTAACGCCCGAGCCCGGCGCAAGCTTGACCCGATTCACAGTCAGACCCAGGCGCCGGGCAAAGTCGCTGAACAGGCCGAAGCTGTTGCCGGCCTCCACAATGAACAGCCGTGGCCGGTAGATCGCCGTGACCTGATTCAAGAGGTTGTTGAGGGTCGCCGACTTGCCCGAACCCGTCGGGCCGAACAGAAACAGGTGGGCGTTCATCTGCCGATCCAGGCGGTTGAGCGGGTCGAAGGTGATCGGCCCGCCGCCGCGATTGAACATCGTGATGCCTGGATGCCCCGTGCCCTGGCTGCGCCCCCACACCGGCGAGAGATTGGCCGCATGCTGCGCGAACATCAGTTGCGTGTACCACTTCTTGCGATCCTGGCTGGGGTTGTAGCAGCACGGTAGCCAGCGCAGGTAGCTGTTGAGCGGCGCTACTTCGTCGTCCTCACGCACCGGCTGCAAGCCAGCGTTGAGCATCACGTTCGCCAGATCCAGACCGCGTCGGTCCAGCTCGGCCTCGTCGCGCCCGCGCAGATAGAACGCCAGCGTGCCGCGATAGAGCTTGTGCGCGCTGCCGATCAGGGAGCGGGCTTCATGCACGTCCTTGAGCGCCTGCTCCGACGCCAGGGTTTCGCCGACCGCTTTCTTGGCCAGGTGGTTCAAGTCCGCTTCAAGGACATCCTGCGGCGTGGCGACCATCGTCAGGCAAAGGGTGGTGTCCTCGGGCATCTGGTCGAACAGCGTGTTGATGGCATCGCCTTTGCGTGTCTCGCCGGTCAGGTGCCCTGTGCCCGGCGGCATGCGCAGGCGGTCGGTGATCAGCACGCGGTGCGGCAGGCCGTCGAAATGCCAGGTGCCCTGCGCCACGTCGGAGCGCGGCTGGCCGAAGAACAGCCGCTGGCTGAAATCCCGCCCGCTCGCCAATTCGATCTCGCCGTCTTCGCCGGCCTCCGTACTGTCGGGGTAGCGCGCCAGCGCATAGAAGCGCTCCCTGTCTTCGGCCCCAGGCCCAAGCAACGTGGGACGCGGGTTGAACCAGCGCAGCAGCCAGTCGTGAACATCCGCAGCCACCATGCGCCGGGCCTGAATGCCGGCGTTCGCCAGTCCGCCGCACAGGCGGTCACAAACGATATTGAGCATCTGCTCGGGCGTCTGCCCGCGGCGGCTGTTTTGCCCTTGGCCGGTCACGCGGCGATAGACCACCATGCGCACACGCCGGGTCTGGCCGCGCCAGCGCAGCCGTGTGACCACCGTGTCCTCGAACAGACCGCCCGGCTTGGCCACCGCGCGCAGGTGATGGCCGAAGAAGCGCAGGTAGAACTCGGTGAACGCCGTCTCACGGGCGCGCGGCTGCACATAGTCGCGCAGGGTCTGCATGTACTGGTCGAAACTGGGCTCGTCCTGAGCGTAGAGCTGCAGCACCCAGGGGTTCTCATCCAGTTCATCGAAACTGTCCTGCAGCGCGTTTTCCAAGGCATCGCGGGCCTGCGCGAGCCAGCCAGGTTCCCGGCCTTCGGTGCCCAGCGGCACCAGCTCGTAGAACGCCGCCACCGATTGCCCGTCCTCCAGCAACATGGCTTTCGACTGCGCCAGGAACTCCACCCAGGGCAGCAGTTCCACGAACGACGGCGCGACCTCGTACAGCGCCTGCTCGTCTGCCAGGGTCGCCGGCCTGCGGCCTTGCACCGCCGTGCCGGGTTCGGGGATGCCGACCTGGCGCAGTGCCTCGACGTGGCGTTGCCAGCCGTCCGGCTGCTCGTCGTCGTCAGCATCGGATGCGGCCAGCTTCGGCGCGGTCGGCTTCGGTCTGGGGAGTTTCCAGCGCATCAGTAATCCTCCACGCGCTCGCCTGGCATGGCGTACTGCACGCGCTGGTACAGCGGGAACACGGTCGTATAGCCCGGAATCGGCACCGGGTCGGTGCCCGCCAAATGCGGATACACGTACATCACGAGATCGGGGTTGGGCAGGCGCTGGAACTGGCGGTAGACCTCGTTGCGCGCCGTGCGCGTGTAGCGCATCTGCTCGGCAGGCGCGGCCTGCACGTCCATCTCGGTCAGCGGCCTGCGCAGGCTCTGGCGCGCATCGAGCAACTGCCTGCGCGCTACCTGGCCGGCACCACCGCCGCCGTCGCCGGCGTTCTGCTGCCAGATGTTCATCATCGTGCTGTCGCCGTGGGTCAGCAGCTTTTCCTTGCTGGTGGCGCAGCCACCGAGCAGCGCGACGGCCAAGGCCAGCGCCAGGCCCTGAGCCCAGCTATTCAAGTTCGAGGGCATGGCTTTCTCCTGCGCGGTGATCGACCTTGCGGCCTTCGGGATCGAAGTCGATGGCGAGCGGCTTTTCGAGGTGGACGGCGACCTTGGCGCCGGGCTGGACATACACGGCAGCGAAGGCCTGGCCGTAGAGCTTGTTGACCCAGCTCGACATGTCCTGGACGCCGCTGGCGAGAATCCGGCCCACGGCTTCCTGGCCGCTGATGCCCACGCTGCCGATGGAGCCGTCGGCGCCGACATAGGACGCCCTGCCACTGTCGGATTCGATCAGCGAGGCCACGCCAGCCCCAGCCGCCGTGATCAGCGCCTGGGTGCCGAGGTACTGCTGGGCGTTGCTGCGCCGCTCGCCGCTGACACAGGGAATGCCGTGCGGGTCGCTGATCCAGCCCAGGCCGTCGCGTTGTTGGTTGTTCTGCTGGTTGCCCTCACGATCCTCGGGGATGGTGCGGATGGTCCCGTCATGGAACACGAAGGTGATGCTGCGCACCTGGCCGCGCACGCAGGAGAGCGTCCAGTCGCCCGATGCGGTGCCGGAGAACACGGCCCCGGCCACATCGGGAATGTCGATGCCGTTCGCGGTCAAATTGTCAGGCCCGACCAAGACCTTGAAGGGGTATGGATCGTTCACCGTGCCGTCGATCGGCACGCGGCCAATCAGCGCCGTCATCGCCACCGACCCCATCAGCGTCGAGTTCGTCGGCACGGTATAGACAGGCGTCGCGCTCTTGACGCCAGCGGCGCGTGCGCCCGCGTTCGCCACGGTTTGCGCTGTGGTTTCCAGCGTGCTCTGTGCGGAACCGAAGCTGGTGGGGAAGCTTATGCTGCCATTCGGCCTGCCGCGCCCGTCGCTTTGTTTCGCGTCATCCGGCTCCACCCAGCGCATACCGCCTTCCATGCCGGCCTCGTCGCCGTCACGCAGGCCCAGCCCCACCGGTAAATCGGCATGGCCGCCGCCACGCCCGCCGATGCTGTCCAGGCGTTGCTGCAGGTCGGCGAGCAGCCCCTCGGTCTGCTGGCGCGCGCTGGCCGCCTGCTGCTGGTCGCGGCGCAGGTTGGATCGCTCGGATTCGAGCGCCGAACTGATGCGCTGGTCGATGGCGTTCTCGCGCTGGCGCAGTCGCTGGTTCTCCTCACGCTGCGACCTGTTGTCGGACAGCGCGGTCTGAAGCTCGGTGCGCAACTGCTTCACCTGGGCAACCAGCGTCGCCACGGTGTCGCGCGGGGTGTCACCCTCGATGCCCAGCGCCTTCATTTCCTCCGGCGTGAGCCTGCTGCTGCCGTCCGCGACAGGCGGCGCCGACGCGCCGTCACCGGAGAACAATCGGATAGCGACAAACAGCACCAGCAGGGCCACGGGGATCAGCAGCCATTTCAGGAGTCCGTTACTGCGCATGGCGGGCCTCCCTGTCGTCGCGGGCTGCTGCTTTGGGCTGCGGGAGATGCACAGCGGGGTCGAAACGATGAATCGCTGGCAGCAACGATTGCGCGAGGCCGTGCCCGCGCGTCACCAGGTACAGGACGGTGGTGTCCTCGGGGGTTCCGCGCGGGCCAAGCGCCTCGTGCTGGAAGGTGGCGGTGAGGAAATCCCCTTGCAGCACGCGCGGGTCGAGGCTGATCCAGTCGCTGCTACTGTTGGTCAGGCGCACGGCAGTGACCCACTGGTCTTCCAGGCGCCACGAGGCGAGCGCGACCGCGCGTGCCGGCAAGGTCGGCATCAGCGTGCCGAGGTCGAGGTCGCGGCGCAGGTTGACCCGCATGACGCCTGGCAAGGCTTCCACGGTGCGCAGCGGTGCGTAGAGGTTCTGCGCAGCAAAACGTGTCAGCACGACGGGGATTGGCGTTTCGCGCCGCGCCGTCCGGGGGGCCGCCTCATCCTGGGCGCGCGCCTGGGGCGCATCGGCACCGTCAGGCTGATCGCCATAGCGCGCTGTTGAGTTGTTGCCCTCGACGATTCGCACCGGTTCCAGCTCGGCTTCGCCGTCCTTGGGCGGCTCCGCCGCAATGTCGAGCAGGATCAGCGCGCCGGTGTCGGCGTCCTGCAATTGCAGCCGAGTGGGCTCGATCGGCTCGCTGGCGCGCAGGTACACCGCGCCGCCCGCGCTCTGCACGCGCAAGCGCTCACCGACGCCTGCGGGAACGCCGACGCGGACGTTTCGGTCGATGAACACGATGCGCTCCTGGCCGACCTTCAACGGCACCGCCAGCGGCATGCGCTCCCAACGCAGGATCTCCACCGCCTGGACAGCGGGGGACACGACCACTGCGGCGGCCACGGCCAGCAGCCCCAGCAGCGCGAGTACAGGATGCTTCATGGGCTTCATGGGGAATTACCTCCTTGAGGCGCTTGCGGCGTCAGGCCACCAGGCACCGGGCGCGTCGGCTCCGGTGCGCTGATGCGCTGGGGCGTGCCCTCGTAGCAGTCGAGCACCAGGCCGAACGGGTTGCGTGCGGGATCGACGTCCACCCGCGCGACCTTTACGGGGTAGCGCACCAGGGCGCGTTTGACCTGCTCGGCGCCGTAGTACTCGTCGGCGCTGATGTCCAACGTCACCACCCAGTCGCGGTCGGAGATCACACGCACGCGCGCCGTGGGGTTGTCGCCATAGCTGCGACCGGGAATTTCGTAGATGCCACGCACCCGCTGGCGCAGCTCGCCCGTGCTGCGGCGGTAGTCGTAGTCCGCCTTGAGGAATGCCTGGCAGGACGGGGTGAGGTACGGCGAGAGCGTATGGAGGTTGCGCGGGTAATCTTCTTCGCCATTCGTCGGCCAGCGGTTGAGGGTCTGGAACACGTAGAACGTGAACGCATAGACCGACTCGGGCGGCACTTCCCACCACTTGCGGGTACTGCCGGAGCGCAGGTCAGGCGGGACGTGGATGGTCAGATCGCGCGGTGCGCTCCACCAGCCGCCGCCCATGACCAGGGCGACGATGACCAGCGCACCCGCGCCGAGGCGCAGCGTCTTGATGTGCGCCTGCAGGTGGGTGATCTCGTTCTTGAAACGGCTCATCGCGCGCCCCCGTGCATGCCCCTGCGGATGGTCCAGAAGCCGGAGCGCGAGATCAGCACATGGCCGCCCACCCAACCGGCCATCAGCGGATGGCGCGTGGCAATGCGCCACTGCAACTGCCGGTACAGCCAGGTGTCGGGACGCCCACGCTTGAGACGGCGCAGGATGCCGCCGCCGATGAAAACGCCCAGCGCCACGCCCAGGACAACGAAGGTCGGCGCGATGGCAATGGTGCGTAACACCCAGGACAACGGCGCGCCAACCACCAGGCCGGCAGCGCCGGACAGGCCGCAGCAAATCCACAACTCATCGGCAGTGAGGCCGCGCACGACCACCGGGTGCCTGTTGAGCCGGTGTGGAAGGAACGTGACTGTCCCATCGGCACGGACATGCTGTTGCTCGGACATAGCCCGTCCTCGCTTACAGGATGCCGGTGGCTTCGGTGAGCAGCCAGATGCCGATCACGAGCAGGACGGCGCCGATGGCGACCGTGAGACCGAACTGCCCCCAAGTCTTGCGACCGGTGTGGATTTCCGCGTAGGTGCCGTAGGCGTGGTAGCACACGCCAATGAACATCGACGCCACCACCAGGAGGGCCACGAGCATGATGATGTCGTAGCCGTAGTTCCTGATTGTTTCCATGATGCCGCTGCCGGCGCCGCGGGTCGGGTTTTCCAGCTGCGGCAGACCTTGCGCAAACGACAGCGCGGGCAGCGCGGCGGCACCCAGGGCGACGGCGGCGCGTTGGACAAAACGAGTAGTGAGGATGCGGTTTGGCATGGTCAATCCCTTCAGGTCAGGAGAGGAGGAAGAACGTCATGACGAGGTACATCGCGACGAAGCGGATGCAGACGCCGAGGAACTGGCGTTGGTTGAGGCGGTTCTCGGCCCACCCCACGTAGGCCGTTCGGATGGCCCAGACGCCCCAGACGAGCAGAACCGCAAACACGATGCCGACCAGAACGGTCGCCATCGCGGACGGCGCGATACCGCTGTTGGCTTGAAATGCCGAGACCTGGGCGCCGTTCATGGTCTGCCCTGCGCAGTCGTCGGCAGCGATGGCGGGGCGGTCCGCTCGGTGCGGTACTCACCAGCCAGTTCGGAGAGGTCGCGTGGCTGGGCGCGCGACGGTGTGAGATGGGCCTGGATGCCGGCGCGCACACGCGCCAGATCAGCCAGCAGTCGTGGGTAATCGAAGTGGTAGCGCTCGCCCGGCTGGATGGGAACCTGTGCAGCGCCGCCCGCGACGGTGCGCTCCAGCGCATCGAGCTGGCGCAGCGCAGCGACCAGCTCCTGGCGCTGTGCTGGGGATTCGGCCAACGCCATCGAAGACTGCCCCAGCAGCAGGGCAGTCACGAGAAAAGTGGGCACGCCGCGATACGCGGCGCGCAGCCAGATCGGAGCCAACATCGCGCCATTCCTGTGTGATCAGCAATGGCTTGATCGTGGCGATCAGAGGCGTATCAGGCCGCAAACAATAAGAACCTGCGGATGACCGGATTGATGGCCTAGAGATACTTCTTGAAGCTCCCTGCAGTCAGGCTCACGGCCAGCCCCAGCAAGCCGGCGCTGGGCAGCAGGATCAGCAGCGGATGCACCGAGATCGGTAGCGCCAGGTACGTCACCCAGGGCAGCACGGCCAGCGGCATCAGACTGGCTTTCGCTCGGTGGTAGATGAAGCCGGATTCGCGGCCCGCGCCGAACCGGCGAACGTCACGCCTCACCAAGCCGTCGATCAAACCAACAAACGCTGCTGTGAAGATCAGCGGCAGCGTGAGCGCCAGGACCAGCAGGCGCACGAGGAAAGTAAGCGTCGTGAAGGCTGCGGCGATCAGGTAGCTCTCCGTCCAGACATAGACCTGGCTGATGAAGTAGCGGAAGTTGCGCCCTCCGTCCTGGTTTTTCCCCTGGCTGGGCGCACGGGCGCGCTCGGCGGTCTGGCTCATGCGCTCCAGCAGCCCCGATCGCACGAACACCCATTCGTAGCCAGTGTCCACCAACTCGTGCGCCGTGCGCCCCGGCTCCTGCACGACTACGCTGCGCGTGAAATGCTTGGACAGGTGCCCCAGCTCGTACTGCAACATTTGCTGAGAGTGCTGCCAGCCTTGATCCTTCCAGAACAGGTGCATGCCGATGCACTCCATCAGGATAGAGAACAGCAGCGAGCCGACCAGCACCCCGAGCAGCCGGAACGGCAAGGTAATGGTGCCGACGATCAGGCCCTGGCGACGGTTCTGCTCACGCTGCGCAGTCGAGGCGGCGTCGCTCATGGCGCGGCCTCTTCGCTGGCCGTGTCGCCCGTGTCGGTGATGGGTGTGGCGATGGCCGCCTCATCGAGCAGGTCGTTCGGCAAGGCCGCGTCCTGCAAGACCGGGGAGCTGGTGAACTCCCACCACTGCGTGGCCTCGCTGTAGCTCTGGCGCATGTGTCCGGCCAGTTGCTGCAAGTCCGCCGGCATCACTTCATCCGGGTCTGGCGCGGGCAACGGCATGCGAACCTTCCAAAGCTGGCCACCCTGCAGCAGCGCGAAGCACTGGCCTTTGGGCAGGCCGACGACGTGCGATGGCTCGATCATCGGCACGCTGGACATGCTGATGCGATCCTGGGTGTTTGACGTAAAGTCTGTCGCTCCACGAATGTCGGAGCTGTCGGTCGCGCCGCTGACGATGGTGGTCGTATAGACCTCGACCTTCGGCAATTGCCGGGTCAGCAATTCAGCGGTAGCCGTCTCGCGCACGCGCAGCATGAACAGGTTGTTGAAGTTGCCGATCACCTGACCGGCCTTCGCCCGGTTGCCGATGCGGGCCTCGATGTCCGAGAGGGTCTGCGTGTACGCGGTGACTTGCAGTCCAGCGCCGCCGCCCTTGTTGATCAGCGGGACGAACTCGTCGCCCATCAACTCGTTGAACTCATCGGCATGGACGTTGATCGGCACGCGCGTACCAGCCGATGCGCCCGGCAGGCCGTCGTCGATCCCGTGCTTGTAGATGTGACCGGCGACCGAAACCAAGTCGGAGAACATGGAATTGCCGACCGCCGCAGCGACCTCGGCATCGGACAGCGCATCCAGGCCGACATAGACCACGGCGCGCTTTCGGATCACCTGCATCCAATCGAAGATCGGGCGTGGGTCGGCCAGGTCGGAGTAGTTCGGAGCCAGAAGCTGGGCGATCTTGCCGCTGGTGAGCTTCTCCAGCAGCGGCAGCAGCGATGCGACGATCTTGTCGAAGTAGGTCTTGTCGTAGCGCACTGCCGAGCGCAGGCCGTCGAGCACCGGGTCGTAGTTGCGCGCCTGCGAGAGGTACTGCTCCAGCGCCACCACGCGCTTTTCGCGCCCGATCATGTTGCGCGGGATGTTCTTCTCGTTGAGCTTGGCCTCGATCTGGACGATCACCTCCCATGCCTTGGGCTCGGTCTTGGCGAAGTAGTGCTGGGCATATTCGATGAACAGCGCGTCGATGTTGATCACATGGCGCTGGATCAGCATGTAGTCCGGGCGCTGCCCCAGTTCCACCAGGGCGCGGGCGATGATGTTGACGAAGCGCCACGCAAACTCGCGAAATGCCGCGCTGTTGCCTTCGCCGGAGAGTTGTCCTGCAACACGGGTGGCCACCTCGCTGATGCGCCCAAAGCGGCCCACGGCGTTGTAGCGCGCGGAAATGTCCGGCCAGCCCAAATGGAAGACATAGAACTCGCCATCGCGGCCCGCACGCTTGGCCTCGACGTACACCCGTTTCAAAAGATCGGCGTCGCCCTTGGGGTCGATGACGATGACGACCTCGTGCTCGCCGTCGGCGTTCTTGCGCCGGATGTCCTGGGTCACGAACAACTCGGCCAACCGCGTCTTGCCCACGCGCGTGGTGCCCAGCACCAGCGAATGCCCGACGCGCTCACCCAGCGGCAGGCTGACGTCCACCTCATCGGGTTCGATGCCGTGCAGGCGCGGCAGGCCGCCCACAGGCGGCAGCGGGCGCACCGGGTTGAAAGGCACATCCCAGCCCGTGAGCGCAGGCAGCCGGGACAGCGGGAACGGCGCGAACTCCAGCCGTTCCTCCAGCCTGCGCGCCAGCCGGTAGGCCGGCGTTGGTTCGACGTAGCGGCGAAATTCCGGTCGGTACGTCTGCATCAGCCGATGGGTGTGTTTCTGCTCCCACAGAAACCCCCGCCCGACGAACAGACGCTGCTGGCTGACCGGCACGTCCTTGCTGGTCATCACGTAGCGCGGCAAGCGGCGAATGTTGCGCCGGTAGCGCAGGATGACGCGGGCATCGCGGTAGCGAATGGCACCGTAGGCGCAGAACGCCAGCGCACTGCCGACGCCCATTGCGGGGCTCAGCGCGAGCGACCACGGGGCCACCAGGGACAGAAACGCGGCGCCTGCACACGCCGCGACGGTATAGAACTCCACCGCTGGGCGCAGCAAAACCTCGACCGGCTGTTTCCCCGACATGGCTTCATTGCTCGATGCCGGTGGCTGTGATCAGCACCGGGTAATGCCGCAGACCCAGGCGCTCGGCCAGGTCGTCGCCGGCCACAGGCGCAAGGGGCATGCCGGGCACCAGGGTGCGCAGCCGTGCCAGGCCCTGCACGGTCTCGACGTTAACCACCAGACCCACCGCGCCGCGCTCGCGCAGCGATGTTGCCTGGCTGCGCAGCCAGGCGTGGGACGCCGCGTCGTCGCCGACGACCACGAAAGGCCGCAGGCCCGGTGCCTCGATCACCCGCCGCGCGACGGTGCCAGGCGTGAGCTTGGCACTGCGCACCGGCAACATCGCGGCCTCGTCCATGGGCGTGGCGGGCACCGGGAGCATCGGGATGGGCGGTCGGGCCGGGGCATCGGCGCGCGGCTGAAGGTTCAGAGCCTCGTAGTACGGCAGCGCCGACGTGCCGCCACGGTCTTCGACCACGATCAGCGGCTCTCCGGCACGCGAGGCCAGCGGCAGAGCCGCCAGCAGCACGAGCAGGCACTTCAGTGTGAGGTTGGCCAGAGGGAACTTCGTCATGGGGATGTCTCCAGGTGCGCGGCGAGGGCCGCAGCGATTGGGCGCGTGCCCTGCACACGGGCAAGGTGGCGCGACACGCTGCGCCGATAGCGGGCGGCAGGCTCTCCGCCCGCAGGACGGTGGTAGCGACCGATTGCCAGTAACCAGTCCTCGCCAGTGACGTGCTGCTCCTTCAGGATTTCAGCGGCGATGGCGAGGTTGCTGTATGGGTCGAGCAGGTCGCACGGGCTGGCGTAGCGCTGCTGGTGGTAGCCGAGGTTGATCTGGCCCAGGCCCGCGTCGATGCGTGTGTGCGGCGTGGCGCGCATTGCCTGCTGCAAACCAGCGCAGGCGTCGGCACGGGTGGTGAAGCGGCGCGACTGACCGGCGACGTTGAGGGACCACGGCCACGGGACGATGCGCCCGTTGCGGCGGATGCCGCTTTCCTGCAAGGCCACGGCGTAGAGCACCGTCGAGGGGATGCCCGCGCGCTGTGCGGCAAGCTGGTAAGCCGGTGGCGGAAGCTCCTGGGCATGGGCGGCGCAGGCGCACAGGCCCGCCGCGATCACCAGTGCGCGCAAGCACTGCGAAACGGAGGTGGCCGCTATGGCTGGCGCTGCCATTGACCGTTCACCTCGCGCACGACCGCAGGAAGGTCTCCGGGCAAGCTCAGCGACAGCCACCGCCCGCCATCATGGTTGAGCGTGATGCCACCGCTGCGCACGCGCACCGGATCGACGTTCGCACGCTTGGCCCAGTCGCGAATACGTGTGTCGTCCTGGCGGCTGCCAACCATGTACAGGTCGAACTCGGTGCCGGAGGATTGCAGGCGCTGCACGAGCTGCCCGCAGGCCGCGCAGCCGTCCTTGACGAACACCGCCGTGCGGCCGGAGCCGCGTTCGGCACCCGCGTTGGGCTTGTCGTCAGGCAGGTTCACTCGCTGCATGCCGGGATTCAGGCGCTGCCAGGCCTCGTCGTAGGCACGCTGGTAGGCGAGCAGCTTCTCGACGCGGCGCGCTTCGACCTGCACCTGCAGTTCGGCGTAACGGCGCCGTTCCTCGTCGGTGCGCGCCTCGATGCCCAGGGCGGACAGCGGGTCCAGGTTGGGCGAGTAGATGCCCAACGGCCCGTCCATCAGTTCGCGATAGCGCGCCCACTCCTGCGGTTGCAGGCCCCAGTCGCTTGCCACCCGGTCGTCCAGGATGCGGGCGACAAGGAGGCGCTCCTGGCTCTGCGCATTGCGGGCGGAGGCCGTGGCCGGCTGCTGCGCCCAGGCGGGCAACTGGGCAGACGCGAGCAGGAGCGCGGAAAGGATGATGGACGGCCTCATGTAACGTGCTCCGCTCAGGGAATCGCCATGCGACGGGTCTGGTCGCCGGCCTGGAACACCGCAGTGTTGCCCTCGACTGCCTGCAGGCGCCACGGGCCGACGGCATCGCCGGGAAGCAGCACTTGAAGCTGGTCGGGCGTGAAGTTCCCGTTATTCGGTGTGACGGACAGGCTGCGCTGGCCGGCGCGAAGTTCGGCGCCGACGATGCGGAACGGCAGTGGCGGCGGTTCTGGTTTGGCGGTGGGCCTGCTCGGTGAGCGCGGCTGGGCGGGCGCTGCGGCACGCAGGGCGCTTGGGCGTGCCTTGATCTGCTCGACTTCCGCACGAAGCGCCTGAAAGTCTTCGGCAGCGGCATAGCCGCTCAGCGTTGTCTCGACCTGGGCGGCGCGTGCTTCCAGGCGTTCGCGGGTATCTTTGAGGTCTGCCGCTGTTGCGACGACTGGACGCTGCTGGATGGCCTCGATCGTCTCGGCCAGGCCCACCGCCTGCGCTTCGAGACGTTGCAGGCGGGAATCAAGCAGCGTCTGGTCGGCCTGGTCGTTCATGGTCTGGTAGCTCAGGGCAGCGAAAACGCTGAGGCTGATCAGCCAGAGCCACATTAGGCTCTGCAACACCACGGCGGAGATCGGGCGCCGGGGAGCCTGCGCGGTATTCATGGCTGGCCTCCCGAAACCGAAGGCATCAGCGGAAACGTCTGCACCGCCTCGGCAACAGGCGGCTCGTGTGCGTGCTCGGCGGTCGCACTGCCTCCAGGCTGCTCAAAGCAAATCTGCCGTGCCCGTTCATCCGCATGCAGTTCCCAGGCCGGGCCGGCCAGGGTGAGCAGCGCATCGCGCAAGGTCATGGGGCCAAGATGCCGGTGCGCCGCCGGCAGCGGCAGCGCATACAACTCGGTCACGGCGCTGGGCGTCTCGCAAAGCTGGTAGCCACTGCGTTTGAGCACATGCCGCAGCCCATCGCCCACCGTGGCGCGGGCATCCTCGGGCATGGACACGTCGATGGTCTGCAACAGCAAGTCACGCTGCGCCGCCGTGGGTGCCAGCTCGACCAGCGTGTAGCGGCCATAGCGCACGACGGGAATGAACTCGGGTGCCTCGGGTTCGGGAGCGGAGGAGACGCCTTCTATGGCGTCTGGCACCAGCGGCGCGGTGGTGGTCGCGCAGCCGCTGGCCAGCGCTGCGGCCAGGAGACCAGCGCCGACCAGACGCCGGGATACAGGGATTGCGGGCATGGCATCGGCTCTTCTGTTGCGATGCCGATACCTTGGCGGAGCGCCGTTGAGCGGTCAGCTAGGAATGCGGACTGATGGACGACCGCTTTTTCAGAAACATGCGAAGACCGTGCTGATTTGGACAGTACTCGCTACCAGCTGATTACAAAAAAATGCTGCGGTCTCCCGATGGCGTCAGGATTGTTGCTCTCTTCATAGCTCTTGTGACTGCGACCCGCAGTGCCAAAAGGGCTTGGCTTTGACGAGAAGTATCTGCATTCGCAGGCACAATTCGTCCAGCATATCGCCCTTCGTAAATCAGTACCTCGTCAAACTCCTTACCCTTTGCTTTGTGAATGGTCATGAGATGAACTCCACGCCATTCCTTGGCGGCTGCTGTGAAATGCTCCTGCAGCAAAGCGCCCCGGACAGCTTCGATAGCGCCGACATACTGTCCTTGGGATCTCCAAAGCTCTGACAAAGACGCCCGCAGGTTTGAGCCCTTGTGAAGCAGGCGGAGATACTTGGCATCAGCGGCAACGCGCGACAGTTGGCCAACGGCAGACGTCGCGAGAAGCCCCCGCGCAGTCAACCAGTCTTCTTCAGGATGGCCGGTGAATACGACGTCCTGGCGAAGCGCTGCTAGGCGCGCGCACTCGCTGATCAACGCTTGGCGATTCTTGCCGCGGATCTTTCCGGAGACCAAGTATTGGTCGATGGCGTCGGCCATGTCGAGTTCCGCCTGCGCAGGGCGTTTGGTGCCACTGCGGCCCCGGATGTGGGTATGTAAGGCGGAGAGTAGCCGCGCAGCCAGAAGCTCCGAAGGGCCTCCTTCCATTAGCGTGGCGATGACGTTTGCCGCAAGCGCCGGGGATTCCGCGTCCATCGCCACCTCGTGGCGAAGGTTGGGCATGCCATCGGACTCCGCGGAGAGGTAGTCGGACACTTGAAGCATGAAGGCCTTGGATGGGACGAGCACTGCGATGGACCAGGCCGGCTCCTTGCGAAGTCGCTTGATTGCCTGGATGAGCTGGGCCTTCGCATGGAAATGCGGACCCCTTCCGTAGTACACGCCGTACTCGACCACCGACACATTGGCATAGACGGCGCCCTTGTTTTTCCCGGTGAGCAAGTCTGAACCGTACGTTGCGATGTCGGTTCCGGCACTGCGATGATTCTCCCCTTCAAACTCGACTGGCAAGGGGTCGAACTGGTCCACGAATTCCTTGAGCCGCTGAGGATCGGCGCCGCGGAATTCGTAAATACGCTGGTCGGGGTCGGCCAAGGCAATGATCCTGCAGCCGCGTCCAAGCTCGCGGACCATCGCCCATTCGTCGGCGTTCGTGTCCTGGAACTCGTCCACGACGAGTATCGGGTAGGTCGCTGTGTAGATACCTGCCAGCCGCCGGCTGCGGCGCAGCAGTTCAGCCGTCAACTGGGCGAAGAGGTCGAAGTGGAGCAGCCCCTCTTCATGGAAAAGGCGCAACTTCTCCTGGTGATGCTGCTCCTTGGCAAAGTGAGCCAAGCGCGCGGAGCCCTCGGGAGGTGGTAGGAGCTGGAGCGGCTTTCCGTTGTTGAGCAGATAGCCATGACTTCGCAGAACGCTCCATGCGAAGCCGTGATAGGTGTTGACATCTAGAAGTCTCAGATCATCCGCGGTGATGAGTTCCTTGGCTTTCTCAAGGACCCGTGCCACTGTGGGCCTCGCGAAGCTGAGAAACAGGATGCGCTGGCCTGATAGGAGCTTTGCTGATCGAATCTCGTCCCTGGCTTTGACCAGGGCGACATGCGTCTTTCCGGAGCCTGGACCACCCATGGCGAGCACGTGCCCCGTGCTTTGCAGAAAGTCCCTCTTCTGCGGTGTCCAGTCTTGTTCGACCGTCATAACTCTTCGTCATCGAACGGTGCTGCCGCCGCTGACGGCACGGGTGGCAGCGGCGGAGGTTCGACGGTGATGTGGATCACCCGCAGCGTGTCCCGGACATACTGCGGCATCTCCGCCTCGGTGCAGCACCCGAGCAAGTCGCCGGCATCGCCGCTTCCCTTGGCCCAGCCAAAGAATTGCCGCAATGCGTCGCGAATTTGCTCCACGGTCTGGGCGGCGTTAGGAGTTTTGGCGATCAGATGGTTCGGCCACGCGTTCTCCGCGACGAGGCTGAGCGCATATCGACGAAGGGCTGCCTCCGCGGTGTGGTGCAGCACTACGTTCTCGAAACCTTTCTCGGCAGATTCAAATGAGTGGTGCACGGCGGCCTTGATGGCAGCGGAAGCGGCTGGTTCCTGCTTGTCGAACACAGCAAAGACCGTCTTGCCCAAGTCTCTAAAGAACTTGCCGAGAGGCGCAACCTGCGCATCGGTTTGCGCATCGATGACGGCCACCCCCAGGGCCTCAAGCGTCTTGTATTCTGTGGGGTTCAAGTCGTTAAGCCGGCGCGCCGCTGCAGGTATCGCATCGAACTCCGTTCGACCTTCGACAACAAGTACATATCGGGCAAGCAGCGCTTCACAGAAGCGGGCCCTGAACTCTGCCTTGTATGCCTTGGGCTTGACCGCTGGTGGGTATGTCGCCAGCATCGCAGAAAGCTTGCCCCCGTCACGCCGCAGCACATGCATCTCGGACGGCGCGAATTCTTCGAGCACATAGGGCGAGTGCGACGTGAAAAGCGCCTGTGCCGACGTCTCGCGCACGCTGTTAACGATGCGCTTCTGGGTATGTGGCGGAAGGGCGATCTCGGGCTCCTCCATCGCGAAGATGACGTTCTGCTTCAGGCCCGCGATGATGGATAGCAGCGCCAGCACCAGTGTATTGATCGTGCCGGTGCCCTGATGGTGATATGGCGCGCAATAGGTGCTGCCGTCCGGACGTTTCGCGCCGGTGCCCATGAAAACGGTCAAATCCTTGCGCAGGGCCTCTCTAGTGAGATCCGACACGCGCATGTGAGGTTCCTCTGCCCAGTCAGAAGGAACGAATCGGCGAACAGCGTCCTGGACGTCCTTCAAGAGCGGGGCGATGCCGAGTTCCGGCTTATCGGCCACGGGGAGTTTGCGCAACTCGTTCAGCAGGTCTTCCCACATCGTCACGCGCTTGTCTTGAAGCCTGAGGATGACATCAAGCAACGACCCGCGCTCCAGGCTCAATGCCCGCGCCCCTGTCCTCAGCGTCCGGAGGTACAGGAAGCCGCACTTGCGCTTGTCGGTCGTTTTGAAAGTTGGGTGAGTACCTTCAGCTAGCACTGGGGTCGCGAAGAAAGTATTGCCCGTGAAGTCGTCTTCTTCCTTGTCGTAGCGACCCTCGAAAAACACCCGCAGCGCGGCCGACACGTCTGACGCATCCGTGCCTTCCGGGGGCGGGCCTACGAGTAGCGTCTTTTCCGTGGCGGACCACCACTCGATGTGGTCACGAAAGTGTCGCTGCTGCTCGGCGGACAGGTCACTGACGATAACTTCAATCCGAATGAGAACCGGATCTCCCTCTTCATCCAGGTAGCGCCCGGCGTGGAAGTCGTGCTCGTCGATGACGGGTCTTCGGGAGAGCCGTTCCGGGCCGAGGACGAGATCTATGGCCTCCAGCAGCGTTGACTTCCCGACGTTGTTGTCACCGAGAAATACGCTGTGGCCTGACAGCGTCACGATGCCGGATTCAATCCCACGAAACTTTTCGACCTTGACTTTTGCAATCTGCATTGGCTCCCCCGATTCTGCTCATGTGAGTTTAGCCAGTAACCAATCGTTTCTCCAAAGAGAGTCCACACTGAATCTGAAAGGACGCAGCCACGTCCTGCGGAGACTGCGGGACGTGGCTGCAAGGTGGGAAGAACAGAAAGCCGGCGGCGCTAGGCCGGCGATGGCGTGGAAATTAGGTAGCGACCAACTGCCGAGCCAGTGCGACCTCGACGGAATCACCGTCCTGGTTCAGAACATCCAGCCCCGATTCGGGCACATCGCCCGAGGTGGACTGCGAGACCATGATCTTCTTGGCCATCAGTTCCAGGCAGGTCATCTGCGAGGAACCGGCGTAGCCGAGGTAGATCACGCGCACGGGCTGTTTCTGCCCAATGCGCCAGGAGCGGCGTGCTGCCTGTTGGAGCGAGTACACGTTGTAGCCACTTTGCATGAACACAATCGTCGGGAACTCCAGCAGGTCCAGCCCCGTCTTGACCAGCTCGGGATTGGTGACGAGCACGTCGATGCCCCGGTCCAGTTGCTCGGCGATCCAGTCCTCGCGGCGGCTGGCATCCACGCTTGCGCGCAGTACCGCCACCTTGAATCCTTCCTGCTCCAGCAGCCCCTTCAGGCGTGACGTGGTGTCGCGCGTTCCGGTATAGACCGTGTAGGCCAGAACCTTGCGCCCCTGTTCCTTCTCCGCTTTGCAGATGTCGATCAGCTCGCGCTCCTTGGGGCTGATCTCGAACTCATTGAACTGAGCCGGGACAAACGCCAAGGTGTTGCGCGTGCGCGGATGCACCACGGTCTCCGACCGGAAGCAGCAATCCGGCCAGGCCAATAGCACGTTGAGCACCACCCCCAGCAAGGTCGTATCGCGTCGCGCCAGAGCCTGTTTCAGTTCTGCGGTCAGCCGACCCGCCAGATCGCGGTAGGCCGCAGCTTGCGCCACGTCCATCTGGACTTCACGAAACTCCTCGTCATACGGCGGCAGGACGTTGCCACCGATGTCCTTGAGCTTGAGGAAAATCGTAAACGGCAGGATGCAGCGCAAGACGCCTTTCGGGCCGAAGCCGGGAGCCTTGACCGTGCGCACCGATACCTTGGTGCCCTTGGCTGTCTTGTGCGCCGTGCCGGCGCTCTCGGAGTAGATGTCCTTGAGGACGCCGTGATCGCGCATGAATGCCATCGCAGCCGAGGTCATGCTGCCGCTCGTGGTCGGGCGGTAGCCGTCTTCGATCATCCGTCCGGGCAGTGCCCGGAACAGCAGGTAGAACAGATCATCGCCGTAGCCGCCCATCAGCGTGCCGGTCAGCAGCAAGGTCTTGCGAGCCTTCGCCGCCAGCACGCCCATGGCCTGGCCCTGGGCACTGCCACCGTTCTTGTACTCGTGCGCCTCGTCGGCGATGAGCAGGTCGAACGTGCCTTGCGGTAGGTAGCGTTTGATGAACTCGGACGGTTGGTAGCCGCCTTCGCCAAAGCCAAACTCCATGTTGGCCATCGCACGTTCCATGCGCGTGGCCTGACGGTCGGAAAACACCAGCTCGCCGTTGCCATCCATGAGGTTGATGAACTCATGGATGTTGTCGCCCAGCATCGAGGCCAGGAAGCCGTCACCGAACTTCTGCATCAGCTTCTGTGCGGTGACTTCCCCGATGGTCGGGATGCGCTTCAAGGCTTTGAGGACGACCGAGGACTGGTCGCTGCCGGACAGGCTACGCGGGCGGATCAGCGTCCACAGGGGCGCGGCGCAGTGGCTGCACTTCCTGCGGGACTCCTCGGCTTCGAGCGCGACCGGGTTGACCGGCTCGCCGTCGAGGTCGGTGATGAGTGTGCCGCAGTCCGGGCAGGCTGCCACGTCGCCGTGGCGGGTGCGCCGCTGGGTGAAGACAGGTTTCCAGTGGAACCCCATCCGCATCCTGACGCGCCCCAGGATGAAAAACTCCTGGCCCGTGGGCTGCACACCCAACTGCTCGCGCAGCTTGATGAGCTTGACCAGCGTGTCCGGGCCATTGAGCACCCAGACCTTGGCGCCGGCCACCGTCTCCTGGATCTCACGCCGCCACTTGTAAACCAGGTGGGGAGGCGAAAGCACCAGGGTGCGGCGGTAGCCTTCGGCGTTGAGCACGGCGGCCGTGGCGATGCCGACGGTCGTCTTGCCGCAGCCCATTTCGCCATTGACGATCGCAGCGCGCTCGCCTTGATCGACCAGCAGCTCGGCGGCGGCATGGACAACTTCAGCCTGGGCCTGGAACAGCTTGCGCTTGAGGCTGGCAACGACGAGTTGCCGCTGCGCCTGTGCTTGACCGGCATAGACCGGCGGGTTGGCGCGGTTGAGAGAATCGAGCAGTTCGTCGCCGAACTCGCCGACGAAAACCTGAAGGCTCAGGGTGAGAGGGTTGGATTCCGCTTCGAGCAGTTCGCCCTGTACGGGCGCTGCATCGTTGGCGGTGGTGTCGAGATCAACGGACATGGTGATGCTCCAAAGAAAAATGGGACATGCACCACCCCAGCGGGGCGATGGCATGCCCCGTGGTGGGAAGAGAGACGGCGAACCGTCGGTGGTTGGACAGTGCAGGCGCTCGTGGCCTGCGGTGACAACTCGCGGTCAGTACTCGGACGGCAGCACGATGCGGGTCGCGCTGCGATCTGCTTCGGTGAAGATGCGGATGCTCAGGTCACGGGTGACGACGTAAAACGAATCGAGGCGTTCACCAGACTCCAACGCAGCGTTGTTCTGTTGCCATTGGTAGTCGGCGACGTTGCCCCAGTCGCCACGCATGTGGCGTTCGAAAAACCGCATGGGATCGAGCCGGCCTTCGTTCATCAGGCGTTCGACGCCTTCGCTGAACTCCAGTGCACCGATCTCGAACAGCCGTTTGCGGCGATGCTTGTCATGTTGGTTGGATGTCATGTGGCTTTCTTCTGAGTAGAGGGGCTACAGCACCCTTGAGGGGTGTCGGTGGCCCCGCGTTGGAGAAGATCAGTACTCGCTGGGCAACAGCAGCGTGGTGACGCTGCGATCCCATTCGGTGATGATCCAGAGCTTCAGGCCGGGTGTGACCTGGTAGGAAGAGAACAGGCGATCCTCACCGGACTTCAGCGCGGCATCGTTCTGCCGCCTGTCGCTGTCGTCGAGGTCGCCCCAATCGCCACCGAGGTGGCGGCGCAGATACGGAATCGGGTTGAATTGGCCCTGTTGGATCAGGTCATCGACGCCGCAGGTCATGACCACCTGGCCGGGCGAGAAGCGCAGGCTCGGGGTCTGGCTGATGGAAAGTGCTTGGGCTGCCATGGAAGGCTCCTGGAGATGGAGGGGCCACGGCACCCCATCGGGGCGACTGGACCCCGGTGGGTGGAAAAAATCGACGGCGAACCGCCGGCGGTGGAGAAACGATCAGCGAATGGTCAACACCTCGCCCCGCGTGGCGGAGCCAGGCGTCATGTCCCATGCACGGATGACAGGAACGAACTTGTCGGTGAGGATGCGGGTTTCGGCGATGGAGCCGTCGTCGCGTTCGGTGAATTCCCGCTGGAGCGTCTTGTCCTTGTGGGTATCACCTTTGACGACGAGCACGCGCCCCGTCTTGGATTGCACGACTCCCGAGATCGCGCCTGCGGCCAAAGCCAGGGCGAGATGCCAGTGGGACAAGGCCCGCGCCGGTGGACGCAGCGTCTGCTGCGCGGCCCCCAAC
Organism: Pigmentiphaga daeguensis; assembly: GCF_039523035.1. Lineage (NCBI taxonomy): Bacteria > Pseudomonadati > Pseudomonadota > Betaproteobacteria > Burkholderiales > Alcaligenaceae > Pigmentiphaga > Pigmentiphaga daeguensis. Next base: position 33,058 of record NZ_BAAAEN010000024.1, read on the forward strand.
TGCGTATCCCGCGACGGCCAGAGGCCTTGCAGCCTGCCAACCTCATCGGCGAACTGCTCCGGCTCCATCGTCACGCGGAAGAAATGCCCCGGCTCTGCCGGGCTGGTGGGGACGATGTACGGCAGGAACGGCCATTCGCTCGGCAGCTCCTCGGCTTCGACTTCGCCAAGCCCAACCTGCAGCAGCAGATTGCGCACGGCCTTGACGCCATCGGGCGTCTGCTCGCGCTGGCGCACCCGGCGACCGAAGATCACCACCTGCTTGAACTGCGTTTCCACCGCTCGGTAGATCCGCAGATCGGTGTAGTGGCGTGTCAGCCAGCCGACCAGCTCGGCGTCGAGCACGTAGCCGGGAACGATGAAGACCAGCACGCCGCCGTACTGCAACAGGGGCAGCGTGCGCTGGTAGAACAGTTTTTCGAGGCGGGCACGGCCCTGACCCTGATAGCCAATGTTGCCGTTGACGTCCTTGGACAGGTCGCCATACGGCGGATTGAGCCAGAGCAGCCCAAAGGACTGTTTGGAGATCATCGTGTCCATCAGGTCCGCGTGCAGGCAGTGATCGACCAGGCCGCGGGCATGGCGCGCCCGCTCTGCGTCGAACTCGACGGCGAACGCCTTGGCATGCTCGCGCCCGAGGGCATGAGCCGCTTCGGCAATCGCCACGCCTTCGCCGGCGCAGGGATCGAGGATGCACATCGGCCCATTGGATTCAGGCGCACTGGGCATCAGTGCATTGAGGGCTCTTTCGAGCGTTGGTTCGTCGGTCGGGAAATACCCGTTCTTCACGAAATTGCGGGCGAGCCGCGGGAACATGAGCGCCATGGAAGTCTCCTGGTTGGCGGGGATGATTGGCGAAGGCGCGCCTTGGCGTGCCTGCGCAGGTGGGTCAAGCCGCTACCGTTTCCGGCGTCCAAATCTTGGCCGGATAGGGATAGGCGGTGAGCACGTCACTGCGGATCAGCGAGCCGAGCGCCAGGGTCAGCGCCGGCACGTCGATGGCGAGCCGATGGCCCACCAAAGGCCCGAGGGCGAATGGCAGACGGGTCAGCATCTCGCGGCTTTGCAGCAGTTCCAGCACGGTTTCGCGCCAGTGGTCGAGCAACGGCAGTGGGCAGGTGTCCTGCACCAACGTCCACAGGCGGTCAAGCCGGTGGTCGCTATCGCGGGGCAGCAATGCCAGTGCGCTGGCGTTGGCCTTGTCGGGCTTGACGCAGCGCCGATCGAACAGCCACACGTTGGACAGCGAACCGAACAGCGTTCGCCGGTAGGCGCGGGTCATGCGCTTTTCCAGGCGATCGACGTTGCTGACGAACACCGGGACGCTGCTGCCCTGGTCGGTGATGACGTGGAACTGCTCCAGGCCCTGCTCGTCGCGCCCGAGGGTCAGGCGAGCCAGGAACTGCTGGACGGCGGTGTCCCGCGCCCAGATCGACAGGAAGATCAGATTGCCCTGCTCATCGCCGACGCAAGCGTCGGCCATCACGTCCGGGCATTCGTCGATGCGGTACAGCGTGGTGGAAGAAGTGGTTGCGGGCATGGTGGTGTCCTCGGGTGAACGGGAACAGCACCGCCCGCAGGGGCAAGTGCTGCCCCTTGGGGTGGAAAAAAGGCGTCCCTGACTCAGACCGTCAGCGCCGTAGCTGGAGCTGTGGCTTCCTTGGATGTGCGCCGCCGTGCGTGGTAAGCGCGAACGCCTGCACGCCAGTCGGCGGACTGCTCCGGTGCGAGGTCCAGATAGGACAACGGGCACGAGTAGTAGTACGGGTGCATGGATTCGTCCAGCTGCTTGTAGCCCCACTGGCCGCCGCTGCGTTCCAACAGATCGCAGCGGATGGTGCACAGGGACTGGCCCGGTGCGAGATCACGGTGTACGCCTTCGGCCTTGGCCGTCACTTGCACAACAGACCAGAGGACGTTGCCACGCAGTGCGTGGGCGATGACCTTGACGCTGGCGCGTTCGGTCTCTTGCGGTGCGATCAACTCCGCGATCAGTTCAGACCGCGATTGGGGTGAGAAATACCAGCCCATGAGAGGCCTCCTGGAAAAATTGAGCCAGAAGCCTCCCCGGTGGGGAAGACCCCCAGCGGGTGGATGAAGCACACCGCAGATGCGGTGCCCAGTACTACGCAGGTTGCAGTTCGGCCTGGCGGCTCCACTCCTGCGTCTTGAAGTCCAGCGCGTAGCCCAGTTCGCCCAGGCGGGCGATCTGCGTGCGCAGGGTGCGGCGGTCGATGGTCGAATCCAGTTTCACGGACTCGCCCAGCGGCCAGAGCAAGCTGAACAGCGCGGCGTCGCCATCTTCGGTACTGCCGGGAGCAGGTGCCGCAGCGGGCGTCGGCGCATCCACGCCGAAGGGCGTGGTATCGACCAGCGGGTCTGTGGATGCCTGTACGGGTGCGGGCTTGGCGGGCCTGGAGGTTTTGCTGGGCTTGGCCGGTGTTGCCGGTGTTGTTGCAGGCTGTGCGCCTAGCTCTTCATCAAGTGGATCGAGGTCCTGGGTGGCGAAGCTGCGTGCTTCGTCACGGCTCAGTTTGTCGATGTCGTAGAGCGTCATTCCGTCCAGGCTGGCGCGGATCTCGAAGCGCATGCCGCCACCGACCGGGTAGGACTTCGGGAAGATGTACCTGATGATGAACTCCCCGTCGTACTTGCCTTCGGGGTATTGCTCCAGCTCCGGGTCCTTGACCTCGAACGTACCGAGGTGCGTGGCGAGGCGACCGACCGTGAAGGGGCCGTTCTTGCCGCGGATGGTGCGCAACGTGAGCTGGCCGGGGACGACGATGGGCGAAACCGATTTCGCGGGCGCCGATGTGACTGCCATGATGGTTCTCCTTAGCGATTGGGAAAACGACAAGGCCCGCGAGGGCCTTGCCGATCAGAACGAAGCAGCCAATGCCGGCTCCTGCTCCTCGACTTCACCTTCGGGCTCGCGCTCGGCGGGCTCGGCAGGCTGATCGGCAGCGGGGGCGGCGTCCTCGGCTTCGGGCGCGGGAGCGTCCTGGGCCGGCGGCGAATCTGCTTGCGCGGGGCTCGTCGGATAGACCTTGGTGCCGTCGATCTTGATCAGGCCGATGTGGATCAGTGTCGATTCCAGGCTTGCGGCCGGTTCCCCAGCGCGCTCACCCTTGGTGCGGATGTACGGATCGATCTTCATGTCGTTGAGACGGAAAGCGATCAGCACCTTGCAGTCCCCCTCGATGGCCTGCACGCACCGGCGAACCAGATGCTCGGCTTCAGGGGTGGTGACGATGGTGTCGAAGTACCGATACTCCGGTTCATCGACAGGCCCGGCCAGAGCGGCGACGGTGCAAGAGAGGAACGGGTCGCCATCTTTGGGTGTGACGTCCTTCGGACGGCTGAGGTAGCCGATGCCGCGGGTGATCAGCTCGTGTTGCCTGATCGAAGCCAGTTCGGCCCGGTCAAATGGCTCGGCCTTGAGCAGTCGCGCCTTGAGGGACGCGGCGGCTTGGCCTTTCTGCTCACCCTTGTCGCGGATGTACGCATCGCCCCACAGGTCGCCGAGGCGAAAGCGCACCAGCGGGCGCTGCTTGGGATCGTCAACGCCGATGTAGCGCTCGACCAGCTTCTTGGCCTCGGCACCCGAGACCTTGACGTCGAAATAGCGATAGCTGGGGTCCTTCGCGGAACCGACCAGCGCGGCGATGGTACACGCCAGGAAAGGCTGCGCACGGCGGCCGCCCCGAACAGGCACTTCACGGGCACGCTGGATGTAGCCGATGCCCGAGGTGTGGAGGTCGAAATACGATTTCTCGTTGGACGTGGTGCTCATGGTGAATCTCCATAGGGATGAAGCGGAGACACACCGGCCCCACGCTGCGGGGAAAGGTGCGTAACCCCGCGATGGGTTGATAAGGCGAAAGCATCCACCACCAGAGACTGGTGGCCGCTCGCGGATGGATGCGGTGCGAGCTGGCTCGGTCACGCAGTGGGAACTGCGCCGCAACCTCGAAGACCGATGGTTGCCTGGCATGTCGCTGACAACGTCAGCAGGCATGGGCTCAGCATGGCCGGGCCTCGCGCGCGAGACAGCCATCAATCGGCATTCGGGCGATTCCCTTTGATGAAATCTCACACGGCAGAAAAAAGGCCCTCCTTCCGAATGGAGGGAGAGCCTGTGGGGGGCATGTTGCCTGTTTTTTCGCGGTGTCACGCCGGTACAGTGCGGCGCCGTCGGGACGTCTCCGCGCCGATCACGCTCACATCGATCAGACGCCAGCGCCCGTCGTCGATGAGCCGCTCCAGCACTTCGCCGAGCATGTCGAAATACACCTCGTCGTGCCGATCGACCAACTCGCCGTCGCGGCACAGCTCCACCGCATAGGTATCGCTGCCGCGCTGGTAGAGGATCGTCACCCGACCGTCGAACTTCGCGGTCGAAACCGTGAAACTGATCGCCGGAGGCGTTTCGATGATCTTGGCCGGCTTCGGATCGACCCAGGTGAAGTCGTGGGCGCCCGCATCGACCAGCATGTGGGTGATGCGCCGGAACCCGTCGGGCGCCGACATTTCCTCCAACTGCTCGATGAGCTGACCCAGTTCCATACACTGCGGCTCGGGAATGGGCAGCTTGGCCGGCGCGGAGCCGAGGATGTGTGTCTTGACGGTGTAGGGAGTGCCGTCGGACATCATCTCGGTGCGCTCTTCTGGCGTGTCCGCACGCAGACCGTCGAAACGACGACGGGCATAGGGTTGGACATGCACCTTGGTGCCCTCGCTGGGAATGCTGGTCACCAGGTTGGGATCGAGTACCGCGAACTCGCTGGGCTTGAGCTTGACGACGATGGCGTCCTCGCTGGCTGCGACCACCTTGCCGTCGAAGGGCTGGGGATCGATGACAAAGCCCAGTGTCGAGGACTGTGGCTGATCATCGAACACGCGGTACTTGAACGACCGCACGTTGCGGGGCACATGGCCTGCGACCAGCGAAGGCATCAGGGTCTTGATAAGAGAGCGATCCATGTGAATCTCCTTGAGGAAGAACAAGGGATTCCCCGCCCGCAAGGGAGAGGTCCCTTGTGGGTGAATGGGCGCGATGCGTCCGTAGGAAGAAACAACCAGCACGGTTTCCCGCGCTTGCAGCCTTGAAGGTCTTGACTGCCTGGGCATGTGTCGGCAACGCCGACGAACATGGGGCAAGGATGGCCCTTGAGTGAGCCGCCTGCGCTCAGGAAACCGCACCGCGCCGCACCCGCTTTCCTGCGTCGCGACAAGAAAAGGCCCCTCGAAAGGGGCTGAGTGGTCAGGCTTGGTACACGAAGTAGTGTTCGCGCTGGCGTGGAAAGAACACGTGCTTCCACGTGTCACCGCCGGTGTTACCACCGTCGAAAACAACCATTTCGTAGTCGTCGATGTCGGTGCCTGCCAGATCGGCGCTGGCGATATGGCGCATGTGCAGCATGCCGCTCAAGCGCTCGAATACCAGGATCTGGCCGATGGCGTCGTCCTGGCCCATGGCGTTGACGCAGGCTCCAAGCTGATGCTCGAAGTCGAGCGCGGGCGAGATGAGTTCGGGGAACATGAGGGTGCTCCTGTGAAAATGAACCAGCCCGGCTCCGGGCAGGAGACGGGCTGGTATGGGGGAGAAAGAGGAAGGATGGCGCGTCGCGCGGCTGCTAGGACTCGGCCAGCGGCAGGCCCGGTAGCACGGAAGCGTCGGCGTCGAGGATCAGGATGCGCACGTCGGCCTGGCCAGCCAGTTCAAGGATGTTCGCCAGGTCGTCCGGCATGCCCTTGTTCCGGTGCTCCTGCCGAAGCTGCTCGGCGGTGATGCCCTCGGCATGCTCCAGGTTCTGGTCCGTCCAGGGCGTGGAGATCAGCTTGATGCCGATCGCCGGGCTGTACGGAACCCGGAACGCGATGAACAGGAAAGCCTCCGGCGTGGCGAGGTCTGCCAGGTTGGCGAGGTAGTGCCAGGTATCGACGGTGATGTGCTCACGACTGATTTCCCAGGCCCGGCTGAAATACCCGATCTCGAAACTCAGGCGCTGCACGACGTCCCGCGCGGCCTCGGCCGAATAGGTGTCACCGACGTGGACCGGACGGCCGTCGAAGTCGTCGCCATGGATGGCATAGACCACGGCGCCGATCAGGCCTTGGCCGCTGACGCCTTCACCGGCATCGCATTCGGCCAGCACCTCGGCACTCACGGGGTCAGGACCATTGTTGACCACGGCGAAATCGCTGGTGACGATGCAGGACGATGAAACCAGCTCCTCGTCGGAGAGGTGTTCTTGGCTGGCGTGGATGTTTCGCCAGACATGCGGGCTTCCGTCCTCGTAGCTGATGCACAGCGTGCGGACGATTTTCAAATTCCAGTAGCCGCGGAGAAAGGGATTGAATTTCTGGGACATGGGAACTCTCCAGATTGAATAATGGAGCCAAATCCCGCCACCGGGAATTGGACCCGGTGGGTTGAAAGTCGGAAATGCGTCAAGCGGTGCTGATCCTTTGTCTTGGATCGGCCTCGCACTGGGCAATGGAAAGTGATTCGAGGGACATGGCCTAATGGGCGCATGTCCCTCATGGGGATTGAACGAAAGCGGAGGTACACGGAAAACTGGCTCACCAGCCGCTGTAGTTCACCAGCAGGTCGGCAATGACCTTGCGGCGTTCCAAGTCGAGACCGTCGAAGTCCGACAGCCCGTGGAAGTGGCAGCGTTTGAGCATGGCACCGCCATCGTGCGCGTTGTAGAAGCTGACCATGGCGGACAGAAACATGCGTTGCCCGCTGCTCAGGACACCGAGGGCATCGTTGAGCCGCAGCATGTTGGGACGCAGATCCCACTTGCTTTTGGCCTGGTTCAGGCCGTCACGGGTGCCGTCGCCGAACCATTCGGGGCCAGCGATCTCGGCACCACGCTTCCATGCCTCGAAGAAGGCTTGGGGCGCGGCAGCGAAATGCTGCTCTTCCCGCATGATCTGATCGACGACTTCCTGCGGCAGCAGTTGATTCATGGCGTGATTCCTCCAGTTGGATCAGGGAATGGCGAGCTGGGACCAGCCGCCTCTTTCGAGGGCACGTTGAGCCGCCGCATGGCTGCGGAAGTACTCGTGCGATTCCCGCGAAACGGGACCTTCGGTATCGCGCGTGCCGATGTAGTGGCCGGCGGCGCTTTGCAGGACTTCGAGCGGCAGGAACTTGCCGCAATAGGTCAAGGCCAACTGGCCGAAAGAGGCTTTGTGGGACATGGGTAGGCTCCTTGGAAAAGCGGGGCCTTGTCCCTCACGGGATGGCAGCTCCCGCACGCGGTGGATAAAAAGCATCGGCGTCACGGGGACGCGTGTCCGCAGACTTGATGCGATACGGACTGGCGGGTTACGCGGGAAGAACCCACGGCAGCCTGGAACCCATGGCTGCTGGCATGTGCTGACGAATCAGCGAACATGCGGGCAGCTTCGTCCGGGGGCCGCGCTGCGTCAGTTGGAAAACGACATTCGGCCCAGCCCGGATTGATGGGCGCAGAGACAGAAAACCCGCATCGAGTGCGGGCTGTCAGGGGGGGCGTGGGTGCGTTGGCTCACTCGGTCGTGTCGCCCAGGACATGCTGCTTCCACAGGGCGAATGCCTCGTCCTGTCCCAGTTCGGCCAGGACCACAATGGGTTGCGCCTGCCGCGCACGCAGCGAAGCGAAATACGCCTTACGGTCGGCGATGGCCTTGAGATTGATGCCATCGATGAACAGCAGTTTGCCGCCTTTGATGAACAGCACCTTGTTGCCAAGGTCGCGCTCGAACGCGGCTCGTACTTTCTCCGGTTGTTGCATGCGTCGGTTTCCTGTTGCTGTGGCCGGCCGTTGGCTCGGAACGTTGATCGGCGAGATGAAGATGCCGAAGGCTCGCTGACCTTCGGCTCGGGAGGAAATAACCACCCGTGGGCTGTTGCAGGCCCGGTCGTCGCTAGAACCGTCTGCTCATCAGCAATCACACCCGGCCCATGTCGTGGCTGGGGCCGGCATCGTCTGGCGCACATCCGCGCACAAAGGGAGCCCGTTTTTGCGCCGGTGGGCACCGGCACCGAATACCGCTGACCACAAAGGGTCTCCGGGTGGCTCGCGCTGCCTGGTAAGCCATCGGGGGACCCTTCGCAGTGGGCGGGAGAAACACAGACCAGCAGAACACGCGGGAGACGGTTCGCGGAAAAGCTACCTTCAGGTCCCGCAGCCGGGGACGGCTGGGCGGGACGCGCACACGGACAAGAAGGTGTTGCGCGCTGGGCGACCCGCAGGGGCGTGCGGGACACGGGCCACGCCTTTGAAACAGGGCGCGGCCCACGGGAAACGGAGTCAGTCAGGCGCCTTTGCGGCCGCTGCTACGCGAGCGCGAAGCGCCACGCTTGGGCGTACCGGATTCGACCGGCAGCGTGCCTTTGCAGTCGGGGTAGCGACTGCACGACCAGAATGGGCCGCTCTTGCCGGTGCGCTGGCGCGTCGCTGCGCCGCACTGCGGACATGCTGGCCCATGGGGAAGCTTGATGGACAGGGACATGCTGCCGTACTGCGCGATCAACTGCGAAATCCAGGCGGCCTGCTTGCTGAGGAATACGTCCAGGGTGAGCTGTCCCGCCTCGATCATGTCGAGCGCCTGCTCCCACACTGCCGTCGTGCCGGGGTCTGCAATCGCTGCGGGCACGGCGTCGATCAGCGTGAACGCCGCATCCGATGCGCGAATGGAGCGCCCCTTCTTCACGATGTAGCCACGGGCGATCAGCACGCTGATGATGTTGGCCCGCGTCGCCTCGGTGCCGATGCCCGTCGTGTCTTTGAGCTTCTGCTTCAGGCGCGGGTCGGTCACGAAGCGCGCAATGCCCTTCATCGACTTGACCAGTTCGCCCTGGGTGTAGGGCTTGGGCGGCATCGTCTTGAGCGCCTTGATCTCGACCTCAGCCACCTGGCACGCCAGGCCCCCACGCAGCGGGGGCAGCACCTGGCTGCGCGCCGCGTCGTCGCCGTCCTCATCCGCTTGCGGTTCGGCCAGCACCAGACGCCAGCCTTTGACGACCACCTGTTTACCGGTGGCCACCAGCATCTGCTGGCCGCAGGAAAACTCAGCCACGGTACGGTCGAACTCGTGGTGCGGTAGGAACTGCGCCAGGTAATGCGCCCGGATCAGCCGGTACACCGCCAGTTCCTTCTCGCTCAGAGCAGAGAGGTTCGCGGGTTCGAGCGTCGGAATGATGCCATGGTGCGCCGTGACCTTGCCGTCGTTCCAGGCGCGCGAACGCTGGGAGCGGTCGAGCTGACCCATGATCGGGCGCAGCGACGGGTCGGTCTTGAGCAGGCTGTCCAGGACGGCGGGCACCTCGGCAAACATGCTTTCGGGCAGGTAGCCGGAGTCCGAGCGTGGGTAGGTCGTGGCCTTGTAGGTTTCGTACAGCGCCTGGGCGATCTCCAGCGTTTCCTGTACGTCCAGCCCGAGCTGCCTGGAACAGACCTCCTGAAGCGTCCCCAGATCGAACAGCAGCGGCGGGCCTTCGCGCACGCGCTCGGTCTCGATCGACACCACCTGGACGCTGCCCGCAGCGCGAATCTGCTGCGCCGCCTGCTGGGCGACCGGCTGTTGCAGGCAACGACCGGCGTCGTCGGTGCAGCCATCGGGCGCAACCCACAGCGCGGCGAAAGCCTGACCCTCTGCGGACAGAGACACGTCGATGCCCCAGAACGGCACCGACTTGAAAGCCGCGATTTCGCGGTCGCGGTCCACGACCAGCTTCAGGGTCGGGGTCTGGACACGTCCGACCGACAGCACGCCGTCGTAGCCTGCTTGCCGCCCGAGCACAGTGAAAAGTCTGCTGAGGTTCATGCCGACGAGCCAGTCTGCCCGCGAACGCGCCAGCGCCGAGTAATACATCGGCAGCGTATCGGACGACGGTCGCAGCTTGCCGAGCGCGGTGCGGATCGACGCATCGTTGAGTGCCGATAGCCACAAACGCTCGATGGGACCACGGTAGCCGCACAGGTCGATGATCTCGCGGGCAATCAGCTCGCCCTCGCGGTCGGCATCGGTGGCGATGACGAGATGGGTCGCCTTCGCCAGAAGCGCCTTGACGACCTTGAATTGCGTGGCGGTCTTCGGTTTGACCTCGACCCGCCACTGCTGGGGAATGATGGGCAACTGCTCCAGTGACCAGCGCTTGAGCGCCGCGTCATAGACCTCGGGTGCTGCCGCTTCTACGAGATGGCCGATGCACCAGGTGACGGTGACGCCGGTGCCGTTGAGACAGCCTTCACCACGCTGCGTCGCGCCGAGAATCCGGCCAATATCCTTGCCCTGGGAGGGCTTCTCGCACAAGAACAGCCGCATATCCGTCCATCCGATTTCCGTGGTTCATTGAGTTGCTGGAATCGAGGATGCCGGGCACCGCCAGGGGCAGCAGTAAACAAGTCGCAAGCGGTGGCGACCACTTTCACGGGATGGAATGGCTTGGGCGGAGATAACGCGCAGCCGGGGTATGCGGGCCGGGAGCCGCGATTTTCAGGAGCGCGTGGAAGCCGGTGGACGTTGATGGAGCTATCCCCTGGGGATAGCTCGCGGGTGCATGGAGCGGCGAACAGTGGCCGGCTCATACCGGGTCACTTCCTACGCCGCGGCTCTTTTGGCGCAGCCGGTTCCTGGGCGGCCTGGGACTTTGCCTCCGCATCCTGCGGCTTCGGGCTGAGGGTCACGGACTCGACGCGGAACGGCAGGATGCCAACGCTGCGCGCGTTGATCTGCCAGGTCTCGCGCGGCTGATCTTCGTTGTTCGTCCAGGGCTCGCGCTCCATGCGGCCGACGACCAGCACGCGCATGCCTTTCTGGTACAGGTTCTTCCAGTGCGCGACGTCACGGTGCCAGATTTCCACCGGTGCCCAGAAGCCGCCGCGATCCTCGAAGTCGCCGCCTTTGGTGGGAACGGGGTTGTCGAAATACACGTTCAGCCGCAGTAAGCGCCGCGGCTCGTCGTTGCCGTTGGGGAACTCCCGGTACTCGGGCGGGGAGCCAATGTTGCCTTCGCCCCAAAAGTGCGTGCTCATGTTGCAATTTCCATGGTGGTTGAAATACCCGTGCCGCGTCGGCTTCGGGCGCGTACTGGGGAGTCCGGTGCCATCACCGGTCACGCATTCCAGATGGGATGGACTTGAGCCTGCGCAGGTAGGCGTCTTCCGCCTCGGCCGCCTTGCTGGCGCATTCCTGTGCCTGCCTGCCCAGGGTGTGCAGCAGACTGATCTGCATGTTCAACGTGATGCGCTGAAGCTCGATCGCGTGCAGCTCGGCCAGCAGATTGACCGGCGTGCCGGTGCTCGCCATCAATTCCTGCCACAGGGCCACACCCATGGCTGAGCGGTCGTGTTTGCGCCAGCGCAAAAACGCCGTGCCTGCGCCAGTGGTTTGCTGGGCCAACTCCACGGGCAGCAGGTGGAAGGGATGCCCGACTGCCTGTTGCAGCACCTGCCGCTGCGCCAAGCCAATCAACTCGTCGCGCATGGCGAAGCACTGGCTGGCCCAGCCCTCAAGATCCCCCTTACCCTTAAAAGGCTTTAAAAGGCCTTTTAGAGAGGCAGCGTGTTCCAGCTTCATGAAGGCAGCCTGTTGCAGGCCCTGGAAGTAGCGGGGTTCGCGGTTCGGATCGCTCATGCCTGCTCGCCCTCGACCTCGCCGGCGCCGACCTCGGGCACCGCGCCGGTGGCGGCCTCGTCGTTGGGGGCAGGCGCTGCAGCAGGACTCTCAGCACGCTGTTGCAGGCCACGGCGCACGATGGGCGGCGCGAACTTCGAGCGGCGCGTGCCTTCCAGCACGTCCTGCGGCAGTTCGCCGAATTTCTCCAACGCCGCCCGTGCTGCGGCGTTCTTCGACACGAAGTCGTCGCGCGTACAGCCCGAATAGCGGTATTGCTGGGCCAGCGAGAACAGGCTGCGCAGTGCATGGGCGCCCTCGTTGAGCCAGCGCTCCAAGGTGCTGCGGTCGATGAGCGCCGTGTGGTGGGCGAGTATCAGTTTGCGGGCGATGTCGTCGTAGTCGGCCAGCAGATAGACGGCGGCAAAGCCGAGCTGCGCATTGACGAACAGCGGCAACTTGACGGGCTGCACGTTAAGGTTCTCGCCCAGGCTGAGTGCCGGCGGCACGCTCGCCAGTGCCTGATCCACCTGCTCGCGCAGCGATTGCAGCGTGGTCTTGGTCTGGTCGAGCTTGGCCTCGATGCGCAGCATCCACCAATCCGAGTACGGGTCGTCCTGCTCCGAACCGCGCCGCATCTTGTTCATTTGGGCGATGTAGCCGTTCAGGCCGACGATGCCCGGTCGCCCCTCGGCGGCGGCACGGCCATGCCAGATGCGCGAGGCGTGGTGCGTGTGAAGCGTCAGCGACATCGCGCTGCGCAGGGAGCCGAGATTCAGTTGCAGAGGTTCATTGGTTGCCATGGTGTCCGCTCGTTGTGGGAAAAGGAGCGGTCAGCTTCGGCAGGAAGCGGAAGGCCGTCAGTCAACAAACCGAAACCTGCCAGACCCCGGTTCAGCGCGTGGTGGCCGCCTGCGGCGCGAGCTATCCCCAGGGGATAGCTCCATGCAGGGCCAACGAACGCTACACGTCGGGATCAGGGCGGACAACGCCGATGCTACGGCTGATGTTCGAGGCCAGGCCTGCGACTGCACGGCAGCCGCCCCAACGGTGGAACTATCCCCAGGGGATAGCTCTACTGGCATCCATGGGCGTCCACTTCACCGCCTTGTCGGTCGGCTCACTTGCTGGCGAGCAGATCTCGCAATCGCTCGATGTGCTGCCTGGCGACTTCTGGTGGCACCGGTTTACCCTGCGCTTGGGCCGGCGATGCGGGCGGTGGCCGTTCGTTTGGCGGGGTGGGTGCCGGTGGCGGATCTTTCTTGGCCCAGGCATTGAACTCACCGTGGATGGCCCGCTGGATGATGCCGAACAGATACCCAGCGGGATTGCGGATGCCATGGTTGGCGCAGCGCGTGGCCCATTCGTCCAGCACGTCCTGCCTCAGCGAGGCATCAACCTGCTGCAATGCCACCTTGGCACCCGCCTGCTGTTCCGCCTTCAGTTGCGCAAAGCGCTTGGGCCATTGCAGATCGCCCAGCGCGCGCGCCTGCGCAGTAGTACGTATTTCATTAATACAACTACTACGTACTGTACGGTCCTGCTTCGGATTCCGAAGAGAGACGTCTGGCGCGGGTTTCAGCCCTGCTTCGGAATCCGTAGTGGGTCGTTCGCCATTCCGAAGAAGGTTCGGAGTCCCTTCTTCGGAATGGTGAATGGCGTCTTCCTGTGGATAACTATCGCTGGCCGTGAGGTGCTGGTTGGCGAGACGTTCGGCCATCACCTGCAACCGTGACGGGAGGGTGCGTCCGGCCAGTAATGGGTCTTCGCCGATTTCCTTGAGCGTGTGCAGGCCCACGATCTGCACGGCCTTGGCAGAATGGCCGAGTGCCTGGCTGACGAGTTGCAGGTAGTCCGGGTCGAGCTGCATGGCCTCGAACGGCGTCAGGGGTTCATCGTGCAGCACGTATAGATTGCCGAGGATGCGACCGGTCTTGGGGTCACGCCGTCGCCGAACCAGGCTCAGCCAGCGGGTCAGGCGCATCAGTGTCAGTGCCCGTGCCACGGTTTCATGCGAGGCCTGGCCTGCGCAGGGCATGGACGCCAGCCAGGGTCGCAACTGCTCGTAGGTGGGAAATGCGGTTACGCCATCGTCGTTGAGCATCAGCCGGAACACTTGCCAGGCGTTTCGTTCCAGCGGCGTCAAGCGGCGGTCGAGGAACAGCTTGCGTGGCACCGTCTCGTGCCGGTTGCCACTGAACAGGAAAGCATCGCCGGAGGTGGGCGTGGGCGACTGTGCAGGTGTAGACGCAGGTGCGCTGGGGGCGGGCTTGGGCGCAAGGTCTTTCAGCGCAGCATCGAACAGCTCTGTGAGTGCGATGGGGCCTTGACGTAGGGCTCGTGGTGCGGTGTCGTCCACGGCCATGACTCAAGCCAATCCCTGATCGACCCAGCCCTTGATCGAGGCCCAGACCACCGAAAGAGGCAGCGACATGCCTTCGGCCAAGTCCATGGCGGCATCGAAGATGGAGGTTTCGTCTTCGAGATCGACGGTCCTGCTGTTGGTCACGGCCTTCCATTGCCGCCACAGCTCCGTGTCCTGCTCCTCGTCCAGCACGGGGTGCCGACCCTTGCGTTTGGGCAGACCGAGGATTTCACGGCGAAGCGCTACTTCCTGATGCGTCAAACCATAGAACTTGCTGACCATCTCCGTGCTCGCGCCCAGCCTGAGCATGCGATCGACTGTGGCGATTTCCTTCTCCACGTCCTGCACCTGCTGGAGCAGCCGCCGCAGCACTTCGCGGTTGACCGTCACTGAGCACCAGGAGACGTTGGCGTTGGCCAGCACGCTGATCAGCGCGGGATGCTTGAGGGCGTCCAGCTCTGCCTCGCCAAACCCCATCAGTTTGCAGCGGCGCAGTTGCCCATTGCGCAGGTCATAGAGGGCCTGGGCGATGACAGCCTGGTTGAGTGGGTGTGCTGTGGACATGCTGGCCTCCCTCGCTCAGGTTCCAGAGTCCGCAGCGCCGGCTTCGAGATCGAGCAGGCGGCGGGCCAGTCGCAGCAGGCGGAACAGCTTGACCAGCGCGGTGTCGCTCAATCGTCGGGTTACGTCGCCCTGGCCGTGCAGCAGCGCCGGCAGGTCGATGACGAGTTGCCCGTTGTCCAGACCGACGTCGGCGGGCTGCTGACCGGCCAGGCAAGCCAACAGCGCATGGACGGTACGGCCCAGCGGCGCTGGGTTTGTGGTGCGAGCACGGCAGGCGAAGCCGATGCCGTCTGGGCGATCATCGATGCACTCGCCCAGGTCTGCCTCGACCGCAATCTCGCGGGCAAACTGCGCGACGTGGATGCGCAGGTGCTCGGGTGTGTCCAGGCCGGGGGCGATGTACCAGACATCCGAGATCGGATAGAGCCCGCCAGCCTGCACCGGGATGGACTGCAAGACGTTCGCCGAGAAATCGTGCGGCAGTGCATCGCCCAACTGGTCGGCGACCATGCGCTGGATGGACTCAAGCCGTTCGGTCGTCGGCGCTGGCGAGACGATGTGCTCCCGAAGCACGTCGTCATTTACCGCCGGACTGGCTGCGCCCGAATGACTGGCGCCTGTATTGCTCTCGCCCGTCGAGGGCGTTGCCGTCGGCATCGCGGTGGGTGGCGCAGTATTGGCCGGTGGGCGCGCGATGGCTTCTGGCTCTGGCAAGGCAGGCGGCGTCGAGGGCGGCGTCGGCTCGCTGACCAAGGCACGCTGGCGGCTCTCGGATTCGGTCATGTCCAGAGCGAGCACGTCGTAATCAACACCCAGCAATTCGGTCATCTGGCCGATCAGCTCGTCCTGCACGCGCTGCGCAGAGAACTCGTCGGCCTGGACATCGAATTGCGACAGCACTTCCTGAAAGAACTCGTCGAAGCCCTGAACCAGTGAGCGGCCTTTGGCGTAATGCTCCCAGGTGCGCTCGCAGGCCTTGCGCATAACCGACAACCGCTCGACCTGGTGACGCCCCAGGCCGGCGTAGAGCACGGTCGGGATTGCGGGCAGCAGGTAGCGTACCGCGTCGGCCATCCGGCTGATGTGCGACTGCTGCACGGGGTATCCGTCGGCGGCCAGGCGGCGGGCCAGCTCGGATTGGCTCAGGGTGGGGCCGCTTTCCAGTTCGTAGAACTCGCGCGCTTTCTCGACGCCCAAAGCGCGCTCGATGAAGGTGAGGCCACCGCGCAGTTCGTTTTCCGCAAGATGCCCGGTGAGCGCGACGATCTCGCCACGCTCGGGCCATGGGCGGAACAGGCATGAGACCCGAAAAAAGCGTTCGTCCTTGGTCTCCGACCAGAGTTCGCGCAGGATTGCCAGTCGCGTGTTGCCGCCATTGCGGATGATGTAGTGATCGTCGCCGGGCCGCCGGGTGATGGCCGGAGCCGCGTCCAGGCCACGCTCGCGGATGGATGCCTTGATTTCCTCGTACACCGGATTGCGCTTCTTGCGCGGGTCGTGGTCGTAGGGGTGCAACTGGTCGAGCGTCACGACCATGGGCGTGTCGGCGATCGGGTCGCTCAAGGTCGTTGCTGACGGGCCGCTGCGCTCGAACCCGGACGCAAGCAGTTTGCCGGCCATCTGCTGGGAGGTGATCTCAGTCATGGCCGCCTCCCTGCGCTTGGGATCGGGTCTCGCGCTCGGCACGACGGATCTGCGCACGGGCGTTGAGGGCTGCCCGGTGATCGCTGGCCGTCGAACTGGTGTAGATCGCGGCGCAGCCTGCCTTGGTGAACTTGAGGTGACCGCCCGCCGTGCGCTTGACGTGCCAGCCTTCGCCGACGGCGAACTCGATCAGGGCGCGCAGCCGGCTGTGGCCTCGGGCCAGTTCATGTGCGTTGGCCATGGGGCCTCCTGGTATCAAGAGGCTGTGGCGGACGGCCGGACACTGCGGCAAATCGATCCTGCCACTGCGGGAGCAATTCGCCGGCAAGATCGCGCATGGTGGCGAGCGCGGCGGGAGCGACTCTGCCCACTGGCTGGCGGTACTCGACCCGATGCACCGGCAGACCGCGCGTCGCGGCACGCGGATAAGCCTCAATGGCCGGCACGTCGGTGGCCAGAACCCGAATGCCGGTGTGGCCCTGGAACAGATCGCGCAGCGCCTGCTGGATCAGACGGGCGTTGGCGGACACCGGATGGACGCGGTTGATGAGCAGGTGCAGCGGCGGCGGCTCGATACCCAGCTGCCGGTACGGCGCAATGTCCGCCAGCAACTGCATGGTGCCGCGCCGCAGTTCGCGGGCGGCGAGGATTTCCGGGGTCACTGGCGACAGCGCGAGGTCGGAGGCCAGCACCGCCATCTCCAGCAGCACCGAGCGCGCGCCCTGGGTGTCGATCAGCACCAGGTCGTAGAGGGGGTTCAGTATCGGCAGCAGGTGCCGCAGCCGCAGTCGCCCGTCTGGCGCGTGCAGCAGCAAAGTGTTCAGTTCGCCTCGGTGGTCGTTGGAGAGCACCAAGTCCAGGCCCGCGATGATCGTGCGGGACACAAGCTGGCCAAGGTCACGCTCGTTGAAGGCCAGCAATTCATAGATACCGCCCGGCGCACGATGGGCCAGCTCGTAGTAGGAGGACAAGGTGGGCTGCACATCAAGATCGAGCAACAGCACGCGCAGCCCGGCGTCCGCAGCGAGACCGCCCAGGTTTGCGGCCGTGGTGGTCTTGCCGACCCCGCCTTTGGTTGAAATGATGGATACGACCTGCATGGCGTTCTCCGTGTCAGGATGGAAAGTCCGCGGGAGAACGGGTCAGGCCCTGTTGTTGACGCGCTCGTCGATCCACTGATCGATTTCGATGGAGTCCCAGCCCACGGCGCGCACGCCCAGACGCAGCGCCTGCGGGAACTGGCGTTTCTTCATCAGGTTGTAGATGTGGGCGCGCTTGAAACCGGATTTCGCTTCGACTTCTTCCAGGCGCAGGATGCGGCGCTCGTTTGGCTGCAGTACAGGTGTTTGCGACATGGCGGTCACTCCTGAACGCTCCGTGGCGTTTGTTGGCGTGACCTCTATTCAATAGACACGGCTGCGAAAAGACATTGCAAATGCAATCTCCGCGACTGCACATACAAGCTGGCAAATCTCAGCGGGAGGCGCTACGCAGCCGGCGCCTGGCGGTGGCGAACTTGCCGTTCAATGTCCGCTCCGCGATGCCCATGGCACCGCTGTGATGGGCGACCAGCGCGCTGACCACGGCCTCCTGCGTCTTGAAGCTGGAGTACGGCGTGCCCGATGGCGACTGGCCGAGCATCAGCTCCAACAGGCCGCCAACGATGTTCAGGTAGGTGGCCTCGGCTCGATCACTGATCGGACACTGCGCGCATGCCGGAATCACCGTGGGCTGCTTGAGCAGCGCGTCATGCTTGTCCTGCAACTCGCGAAGCTGACGTTTGGTCTGTTCCAGGACGGATTTCAAAGCCTGGCGTTCGACCAGCATGGCTTGCCCTGTTTCCAGAGAGATGAAGGGATGGGTGATGCGCTCGCCGCGGGAGAAGAGAAAGCCGGGCCGCTGCTCGGGGTAGTGCTGGCGCATCCAGCACTTCAGATCGACATGGCGTACCGTCAGATCAGGCGAGTCGATCAACGCGGTGTCGCGCGTCGTGATGCCGTGCTGGCCGAAGGGCAGTTCCCCGTTGAGGATGCCGTCGTAGATGCGGTCGGTGTACAGCCGCAGTTCGCCCAAACGTGGGCAGTCCAGTGACTTCGGCAGATTCATAGGCGACGAGACCGAAGCCAGGATCACCTGCTCGTATCGCAGCAGTCCGGCCCAGCGGATGGATGCTTCGAGCGGGCGGTAGAACACCTTTGATGTTGGTGCATCATTTTTGTTCTCGTGCATGCTCCGTCTCCTTCCAGGAGAAGAACTACAGGGCCGACTGCTTTTGCAGCCGTCCTCATGGTCGGCCTGTTGTCCGCGCAAGACGCGAGTGATGACGCCCGCTTTTGATTACTTCTGATCAGTTCGCGCAACGAGTAGGCGTTGTGTGCTCGATGTGCAAAAATCCATCGAGCACAAGAAAATCGAGCGTCCGTCGCGGCTCGACAGTGACGCTTGCGCTATCAGGATCGTGAGAAGTTGCGGCTCACGCAAAACCGTATCGGTATGGTCTGATACGCCAGCGGTTTGAAAAAGCGGCGAGCGGTCGGAATCTATTGCTCGGGGCTTGGGATTGGCCGCGGAAATCCGCTGGCGTCATATCCGATCGGGATACTGATATAGCGAGATAGCATCACCGAGAAGTCGCCCATGGTGACTGCCAGGCGCAGATTCGACGCTAGACGCTGCCTGCCGACACTTGGAAATTGCGAGTTGGCCGCGCAGAAGACGGAGGGTTGGACACGCGAAGCGATCGACCTTTGTTCCCTGCTTTGAGCTTGACCGGACGGTGCTGCCGTCCGGCCCCAGCTCAACGGGCGACTAGATCTTCGGGCGTATCGACCAACATTGCCGTTTTTACCAGGCGCTCTACAGCCTGCCTGGCCAGCACCGGAGACGCCTCCGATTGCTCTGCAAGCTCATCGGTTTCTATGGCATGTGCGGCGACCAGCCGAGCTGCAAGATGCAGGTTGGTCGGATCGACTGCCTCGATGACTGGGCACTTGCCCAGGGCATCGTATGGCCGCAGCAGTGCGTGATAGATGTGCCAAGTGTCGATGCCGCGCGGCACCAGCTTCAGGACAGCCTGAATCAGCTTGCGTTTGATGGGGTCGAGTTGCCAGTCCGGGACGCGCTGCCCACGGTGCCCCAGATGAATCGACAGGAGATTGCCGGCCTGAATCTCGTAAGTGATCCAGCGGCGGGACTTGCCAACCAGCTTGGCGTAATCGGCCACCGACAGGTTGTGGGCTGCGTCGAACATCTCCAGCAATTGCAAGCGCTCGCGCTGCACCTCTGACAGCGTGGGGCGCGCGTACTCGGGCAGATGCACCGCCGAAAGTCGATAGACGGAAGCTGGAACCGCTGGCGCATCCGGCGCAGGCGCAACGATCAACTGAGGGGCGTTCGGGTTCAGGGCTGGCGGCTGCGCGACCGCCTGCCCGGCAATCGTGGGCAGGCCCTGCAGCGTGATGGTCAGGTGCGTGCTGGCAACTTCGACCTGATTCTGCTCGAACAAGTCCAGGCGATCGGCCCAGTCCTGCATCATGACGCGGCGCTGCTCGACGTACTCGGCGTGGTTGTAGGTCGCGCTGATCCGATCCGGATCGGCATGCGAAAGCTGGGCGTCTATCCACTTGGGCGGATAGCCCAATTCATTGAGCGCAGTCGAGATTGTGGCGCGAACGCCGTGCCCAGTGAGCTGGTCTTCATATCCCATGCGCTTGAGCGCGCCATTGAGCGTGTTCTCGCTGAGAGGGTTTTTCAGGCACCAATCACCAGGGATGAGATAGACCTGCGCTGGCTTCAGATTTCCCAGCAGATGACGAACGACTTCTTGTGCCTGCAACGACAGTGGCACGATGTACGGTGGGATGTCGGCGAAACGCTGGCGCTTCTTCTTGGTGAGCTGCTTGCGTTGCTTGAGCCTGACAACCGGGATGATCCACAGACCGCGCTCTAGATCGAACTGATCGGGCGTGGCGTAGCGCAATTCACCGGTGCGCACGCCCGTGAGCAGCAGCAGACGTAGACCCAGTTGCGTATTCAGGCGACCGCTGTACTTGCGCAACGTCTGCAGCATGGCCGGCAGCTCGGGCATGCGCAAAAAGGGGTTGTTCTCCACCGGCGGCAGCGGCATCGCCACCACATCCAAATCCTTGGCCGGGTTGTCGCCCATGTTGGGCACCACCACCGAGGCGTAGGTGAATAGCTGGCTGAACCAGGTGCGCAGCTTCTCGGCGACCGACAGCGAGCCACGCTTTTCCACTCGGCCGATGATGTCCAGCAGGTGGGCGCGGGTGACGTCGTAGACGGTCAGGTGGCGCAATACGGGAAACACATCCTTGGCGAAGACGCGCCCGATCTGTTTGGGCGTGCTCTGGCGGCCCTCATTTTCCAGGGAGAGGCTGCGGTGGGCCAGCCACTTGTCGTAGATGGCCTGGAAGGTGTGCTCGCCAGCCAGGACAATCACGTGGCGTTTGCGCTTGCGTTCCGAGTGAGGGTTGATGTCCTTGGCCAGCAGCGCCCGCGCCTCTTCACGCAAGTCGCGAGCCTGTTTCAAGGAGAGGGCCGGATAGCCGCCAAAGGTGATGCGCTCACGCTTGCCCAGCCAGGAATAGCGGAAGTGCCATACCTTGCTGCCGATGGCGGAAACGTAGAGGTAAAGGCCGTCGAAGTCGGCAAGCGAGTACGGCTTGCCGGTGGCCTTGGCTTGTCGAGCCATGAGGTCCGAGAGCATATGTCCAACTCCAGAAGGCGAGTTGAATGCAATCGTTCTCTTCTAGCCCCGGCTCCTCCAGCAACAATGCGGATTGGGAACCTCGCACATTGTTTGGGCCACTTTTTGTACCAGTTTGAGCTGGCTGTCAGTGGTTCTCGCTGGATGTCAGTGGATCGAGGTTGGGTGAAAATCCTCAATCCTGACAATGACTTACGACGTTCCCTGGCGTTCGGTGGAAGTCCCTGGAAAGTCGAAGTGGAGCGGGTGAAGGGAACAGCACCCGGTCGCTAACTCGTTTATTACGAACGTTTTTTCCGATCCAGGCGTCACGGAATGGACTCGATTGTGGACTCAAGTCTTCGGCCTGGTCAACGCAGGCCGTTGCGGGTGATCCAAAGCGAGCCAAGCACATCTATCAACAGCCAGAGCATCGGATTTCATTCCGAAGTCTATCTGTCCACCGGCACATAACGCCACAGGCCGCAACGGACAGGCGAGCTGCGTCCTCAAAGGACCGGCTCATCATCGACCGGCGCGGCCCCGTCTTTCACCCGCTCGATGAATCGCCTCATGGGCTCCGAGGGTTCGCCCCGGCGGCGCAGCAGGTAGGTGGAGAGCATCGGTGGGATGCCGGCCAGGGGACGAATGGAGATGTCCGGGCGCTGTAGCGTCTGCACCTGCGAGGCGATGGCGAAGCCGATGCCGTAGCCGGCGCCGACCAGGGTCAGCATCACGCCCAGGCTGGTCACTTCGTCCACCAGCTTGAGCGGCATGTTCGTGTCCTGCAGCACCGCCTGAATCTGGTGGCGGCAACCGGAGCCCGCCTCGGGGTGGCACAGAACCAGCGGAAACTTCAAGGCTTCGGGCAGCGGCACCTGCACGTGTGCCAGCAAGGGATGGCGTGCGGGCACGATCACCGACAGCGGGTCGGTCCACACCGGCTCGGCGACGAGGCCATCATGCACCGCGTTTGACAACGCAAAGCCGATGTCCAGCAGATCGTCGTGCAGCATCTTGAGCTGCTGCGCGAACGGCAGCTCGAAGACGCGAATCTCCAGCTCGGGCTCCTCCTCACGGCTGCGTGCCAGCAGGGTGGCGATGCGGGGCTGCGCCAGGCTGTCGCAGATGGCGATGCGCAGATGGCCCTGGTAGCCCTGTGCCGCCGCCTTGGCGCTCTTGACTGCCTGCTCCACGGTGGCCATCACGCGCCGGCATTCGCCGAGGAACACCTGGCCGGCCCAGGTCAGCCGCGTCAGGCGTGTGCTGCGGTCGAACAACTGCACGCCAAGCTGGCTTTCCAGGTCGCGCATCGCACGCGACACAGGCGACTGCTCGATGCCCAGACGCTCGGCTGCACGGGCCAGATGCAGTTCTTCCGCAACTGCGACGAAGTAACGCAGCAATCTGAAATCCAAGGCCACCTCCTGTTTGTCTTCTTCTGGTTCGGCATCTCGGGCGCCAGCATCTACATCCGCATCCCGTCAGTACCTCCTTCGATTGCATCGCGTCGAAGCACTCATGCCTGTCGGGACCAGGCCCGTCGCCGACACGCGCGGAGCTGGCCGGCGCACACAGCCGGACACTGAATGCTGATGGCCAGTGTTTGCTGCTGCCATGCCAGGGCGGGCGGCCAAGCAATATGACGCAGGCGTTCCTGCGAACCAGGGCCGCGAAGACGATGCTGCGTCCGCAAGGCTGGTAAATCAGCCGGTGTGTCGAGCACCGCGCGCAGGCGCTCACGCGTGTCGGAGTTCGCGATCGGTGCAGCCGACGACGACACGCCGGCGTCAGGGCGGGCGTGCCGATGCAGTTTCATGGGGGTGTCTTTCGGCTCACCCCGGTCGTGGCCTGGTCGGTCACGAACCCAGCTCCAACACCCCGGACTTCTGCGTAGCCGCCATCCCCTGGGCGACGCGCTCGTAGATCCACCAGGCGGTCGCCGCGGATGAAGTCCTCGGGCTGCGGTTGACGCGGCGCGGAGGCCTGCAGCCGCTGCGCGAGCTGCTCGTCGCCCATGCGTTCGTCGTTCCAGAACACGCTGCCGTGGGTAGTGACGGACAGGTTCGCCACGTCGGGCTTGATCGGCTTCACTCCATTCAGACACAGATGCTAATAAGAAATATTATTGATTGTCCGTGGTTTTGTGTGATATGGCAACACCGATGGAATAACCCGGCCTTGCCTGGACACTCGCAGCCTCGCCAGCGACTGAAGGCCGGATGGCGGCAACTGGAAAGCCTCTGTGACCGGCATCGCCACCGGGAAGCACTCATGCGGTTCCCTACGGCCAGAGGAATGGACTCCACTTTCTGGGGGGAAGTACATGAACTTACGCCATCTTCGCTGTTTCATCGCCGTGGCCGAGGAGTTGCACTTCGGCCGGGCGGCGCGAAGGCTGCATGTGGAGCAGTCACCCCTGTCGCGAACGATCCGCCAACTGGAGGCGGACTTGGGCGTGACGCTGCTGGAGCGCACGCCGCGCGGGGTGCGCCTGACCCCGGCCGGGCAGGTGTTCCTGGAGGAGGCCCGGCGCGTGCTGCTGACCCTTGAGCAAGCCCAGACCAAGGCGCGGGCGGTGGCGGCGGGACACCGGGGCACCCTGCGCATCGCCTTGGCCGGCGGCGTCGGGCGGACCCGGCTGTCGGCGCTGCTCGCGCTGTGCCGGGAGGAGGCGCCGGAAGTGGGCATCCGGCTGTTCGAGGCGCCGCTGTCGCAGGTGGTGGGCGGGCTGGGCAACGACCTGTACGACGCGGCCTTTGCGATGGCCGGCGAGATGGAGGCCGGGGTGGTCGCCATGCCGGTGTGGCAAGACCCGCTGGTGGTGGCCATACCCGCGCGGCACCCCTTGCTGGCGCACAAGCGGGTGCCGCTGGAAGAGGTGGTGGGCTACCCGCTGGTGCTGTGCCACCCGCAGGTGTGTGCGGAGTGCAGCCGGCAATGCGAGCGCCTGCTACGCCTGGTGGAGACACCGTCGGTCGTGGCCGAGTACGTGACGACCCACTCGCTGATGCTGGCCCTGGTGGCGGCCGGCTATGGCGTGGGATTTTCCACCGAGGCGCACGTGGTGGCATGCCGGCAGGCGGACGTGATCGTCCGGCCGCTGGATGAAGACTCGGCGGCGCTGACGACCTACCTGCTACATCCCGAGGGCGCGATGTCGGAGCCACTGCGCCACTTCATCGACCGTGCGCAGCGTGTCGGCCATATGCCGTTGGATACGCAACGGCTCGCATGAGGCTGTTTCAGGCGGGTTGGCCGATTCCATTTTGGTCAAACCGCCAGACCTGTTTTGTCATAGCGGGTTTCCATTGACGTTGTGCACGGGCGCGCTGCATCCAGGCGTTGCTCGCGCTTGCGGTTGGCATCCTGCGATGAAACTCGCATGCCCATCGTGGCGCGTCACAGCGAAGACGCGCGGCGCAACAGTGCTTGCCGTATGCGCATCGGCTCTGGCGTGTTGAGCTGATCGCGCTTTACTGGGCCTTTTTCCCTGCAAAGACTTTGGCCTGGTTATCCGGGTCAGGCATGGCGCCCGCGAATGACGCTGGTGACAGCATGTTTCGCGGCTTGCGAATTGTGAGTGATGGCGCCTTGCGCGGCAAGGCGCACATCTCGCATCGGAACCGGCGGTATCACCGATGCCACGGTCTTCGCCGCTTCGCCACCTGCTCGTTTCGCCCGGAGATTCCTGGACAGCCACGCACGCCGCCTGTACGGCGGGTGCGCGTGCTTGGACTCGGTGCGATGACGAATGGAGGCGCGCGATATGCCGAAGTCGAGCAGCCTGGCCGATGGCGCCAAGACCTACTACCGCCCGATCGAGGCGGCAATCCGCTGGAGCGGATTGCTGCGCTTCGAGCGGCGCATCCTGGCGGCCTTGGGAGAGCGGCCTCTGCCGGAGGCAACGGAGTTTCCGCGCTGGCCGATGCTGCGGTTGAACGCCGAAAGAATCTTCGATGCGCTGGCTCACGGCGAGATGCCGTATGGCAAGGAGGGCTTAGTGCGGGACACGCAGGGCCTGGCAATGGACGACCCGTCGCTGACGGTGCGGCACGTCGATCTGAAAGCCTGGATGGCGCACTACTACCCAGGCGAGAAACCGACGTTTCTGTTCGATGAGATCGAGCGTGCGCTTCACCCGGCGATCAGCCTGGACACAGTGGGCGCATTGCTGGTCGAACGGGAAGCGATCAAGGCGCGGCTGGCGGAACACCTGGGCGTGCTCGAGACGCTGCGCGCCGAGCATGAGGCGCTGCTGAAAACGCACGCCGCCTGCGCGGCCGACACGGAGCGTGCGAACACGCTGGGGCCGCGCAGCGAATCGACCTACCTGAACATCGTTGGCGGGTTACTGACGCTGCTGCTGGGCAAGTCGCCCAGCGGCATGCCGTATTCCAGCTTCCTGACGCAGGAGGCCATCATCAGCGCGATGGTGGCGCACCACGGCAACGCGATGGGCATCACCGAGCGCACCCTGCAGGCCAAGTTCGCACTGGCTCGGCGCAATCTGCAGAGCACAACTTCCTGAGCGATGCCAGACCGTATCTGCGGTCGCGGAAACCGCATTTGCGGTGTCTTTCTTCAACGCGGCGTTCTTAATTCGAGTCACGCCAATCAGCGCCACTGAGCGTTAAGGAGTGACCCTCATGTCTTCGCAGACCACCGCCACGGCGGCACCGACCGAGCACCGCATCCTGCGCCGCGCCGAGGTCGAAGCCAAGACCGGCTTCAAGCGCGCGCACATCTACAGCCTGATGAAGGAAGGCAAGTTCCCCAAGGCGCTGCGCCTGGGCGTGCGCGCGGTGGGCTGGGACTCGGTGGAGATCGAACAGTGGATCGCCGAGCGCCTCAAAGAACGCGCCTGACGCTTCTTCTCGGTTCATGCCATTCGACGAGGAGAAGCCCATGCAGGTGGTGTCCATCATTTCGACCAAGGGCGGCGTGGGCAAGACCACGACTGCGGCCAACCTGGGCGGCTTCATCGCCGATGCCGGGCTGCGCGTGCTGCTGCTGGACCTGGACGTGCAGCCCACGCTGTCGAGCTACTTCACGCTGGACGTGCGCGCGCCCGGCGGCATCTACGAGATGCTGGCCTTCAACGAGCGGCGCATCGAGCAACTGGTGTCGCGCACCGCGATCGCGGGCCTGGACCTGGTGCTCTCGAACGACGACCGCGGCGAACTGAACACGCTGCTGCTGCACGCTCCGGATGGGCGCCTGCGACTGCGCCATTTGCTTCCCGTCTTCCGCCCGCACTATGACTTGCTGTTGATCGACACGCAGGGCGCGCGCAGCGTGCTGCTGGAGATGGCGGTGCTGGCGTCCGACCTGGCGCTGTCGCCGGTGACGCCGGAAATCCTCGCGGCACGCGAGCTGCGACGCGGCACGCTGCAACTGATCGAGGACATCGCGCCGTATCGGCACCTGGGCATCGAACCGCCGCCGCTGCGCCTGCTCATCAACCGTGTGCATCCGGTGTCGTCGAACGCACGGCTGGTCCAGCAGGCGCTGCGACAGGTGTTCCAGGAACAGGCCGGCGTGCAGGTGCTGGACACCGACGTGCCGGCCATCGAAGCCTATCCGCGCGCTGCGACACGAGGATTGCCGGTGCATCGGGTGGAGTACCGGCGGCCGGCTGGGCGCACGGCGCCCGCAGCGCTGGACACCATGCGCACGTTGGCCGGTGAGCTGTTCCCCGCGTGGCGGGAGCGCTTCGCGCTGGTCACCGGCCGGGCCGATGCGGGAGGGGCCAGCCATGGCGAGCGCACATGAACTGGCGCGCGGCCGTGAACGGCTGCGCGCGCTGATCGAGTTCGCGCTGGGCGAAGGCTGGCGCGTGGTGCGCACGTCCGGCGGGCACCTGAAATTCACGAAACCAGGCTGCGC
Source organism: Pigmentiphaga daeguensis (assembly GCF_039523035.1). Lineage (NCBI taxonomy): Bacteria > Pseudomonadati > Pseudomonadota > Betaproteobacteria > Burkholderiales > Alcaligenaceae > Pigmentiphaga > Pigmentiphaga daeguensis. Next base: position 59,837 of record NZ_BAAAEN010000024.1, read on the forward strand.
GTCGATCTACACCAGTTCGACTGCGAGCGACCACCGTGCCGACCGCAATGCCCGCGCGCAGCTTCGCCGCGCCGACAGGCAGGCGCAGGAGAACGGCCGTGGCTGAGCTGACGCCGCAGGACATGGCTGCCAAGCTGCTGGCCACCGGCTTCGAGCGCAGTGGCCCTTCGGCCGCGACCTTGAGCGACCCCATCGCCGACACGCCGATGGTGGTGACGCTGGACCAGTTGCGGCCCTACGACCACGACCCGCGCGTGACGCGCAACCCGGCCTATGCGGAGATCAAGGCGTCCATCCGCGAACGTGGGCTGGACGCGCCCCCCGCGATCACGCGCAGGCCGGGCGAGGCGCACTACATCATTCGCAACGGCGGCAACACGCGGCTGGCGATCCTGCGCGAGTTGTGGAGCGAGACCAAGGAGGAACGCTTCTTCCGCATTGCGTGCCTGTTCCGCCCGTGGCCGGTGCGCGGCGAAATCGTGGCGCTGACCGGGCATCTGGCCGAGAACGAGCTGCGCGGCGGGCTGACCTTCATCGAGCGGGCCTTGGGCATCGAGAAGGCGCGCGAGTTCTACGAGCAGGAAAGCGGCCAGGCGCTGTCGCAGAGCGAACTCGCGCGGCGGCTGACTGCCGACGGCTATCCGGTGCCGCAGTCGCACATCAGCCGCATGAACGATGCGGTGCGCTATCTGCTCCCGGCGATCCCGACGCTGCTGTACGGCGGATTGGGCCGGCATCAGGTGGACCGGCTCGCGGTGCTGCGCAAGGCGTGCGAGCGCACCTGGGAGCGGCGTGCGCTGGGCCGCACCGTGGCCGTGGACTTCGCTACCTTGTTTCAGGACGTGCTGACGCAGTTCGACACTCAGCCAGACGACTTCTCGCCGCAGCGGGTGCAGGACGAGCTCGTGGGCCAGATGGCCGAGCTGCTGGAGGCGGACTACGACACGCTGGCGCTGGAGATCAACGACAGCGAAAGCCGCCAGCGTGCGCTGACCAGCGAACCGGCAGCGCCGACGCCCCCGGCAGCACCTGTCTTGCCTGCTACACCGCCCTCGCCGGTCTCCGCGCCTCGGCAGCCACCCGCCTCGTCTGTGCCGCGCGACACCACGCCGGTCGCGCCTCCGGCGCCAGCAGCAACACCGCCTGCACCGCCCGGAGCGCCGGAGGAACAGTACGGGCAACGCGACGAGCGTCTGCAAGGGCACATCGTGACACCGGCACCGACCACCGAGCGCCTGCTGTCCATCCAACGGATGGTCGCGGACCAGCTCGGCGACAAGCTGCCCGACTTCGAGGTCGACGCGCTGCGTGCGATCCCCGTGCAGGCTGGCGGGCTCTATCCCATCTCGGACGTCTGGTATATCGAGCCGGGGCTGGACGCGCCGGATCGCCTGCGCGTGCACATCGCGCAGTTCGCGCGCGAGATTGCCGGGGACGCGGCGGTGGCCGACCACATCGAGGCCATCGACGGCGGCATCGGCTTCGTCTGCGTGGCGCCGGCCGTGGGCCAGGCGAAAGCGCTGCCGGCGTTCGCGCGGGCGGTGCTCACCCTGCTGCATGCGCTGAGTGCGGCGCCGCCTGCCGCGAACGGCTTGGACCGCGCGCGGCTGGCCGACGAGCTGGCGGCGCTGCTGCATGGCCACGGCGGCTCGGCCACACGCCTGAGCGATGCTGCGCTGGTGAAGCTGTTCCGTCTGCTGCGCCTGGCGCGCCGGCTGCTGGACCTGCAAGCCGGCGAAGCGGGCCAGGAATCCTGAGCGCAGGAGGCTCTCGCATGTCGGCACCGCACCCGCTCAACCAGGCCGTGATCGCCCAGGCCCTGCATGACCTGCGCAACGGCCAGTTGCGCCGCTGCAAGGCCATGGGCTTCGGCGAGGAGGAGTTGGATGCGCTGAAGCACCCCGAACTCGTGAGCATGCTGGTGAATGCCACGGTGTCGTGGTGTTCGGTGTCGGTGAACCGGGAGGTGTTGAAGCGGCTGCTGAGCCAGGTGCACGACGTGGAGCGGGAGATCGCCACGGTGGACCGCATGCTGCGCCTGGGGGCGAGCACGGAGATGGTCAGCAAGTTCTACGGCCTCACGCATCAGGAAGTGGCGCTGCGCCGCGACATCCTCGGGCTACCCAAGCGCAAGGGCCGGCATCCGGTGCTCGATGAGGCGCAGGACGTGACCTTGTGGGAGCGCTGGAAGGCCGGCGTCACCGAGCGCCATATCGCCCTGACCGATGACATGGCGATGCTGGCGCTGACCATGGACCTGGCCGAGGCGCTGAGCCTGCCGATGTCGGTGGTGTGGGCGGCGATACGCAACTGGATCGACCAGGGGCTGGTGTAGCCATGACCACGGGCGGCGCACCACGGCGCGAAGGCCCGGTTGCGCTGTCGGCGTTGTTCGACGAGGCGCTGCGGCACCTTGAGTCGAAGGAACCGGCGCAGGGCACGGCGCCGAACCAGGACGGTTTCCTCTACAGCGGCAACCGCCATGAGAGCGTGCCACGCCGACTGTTCCTCGACCGACGCCTGACGCCGCTGGAGCGCAACGCCTGGCAGGTGTTCCGTCTGCAGCTCAACGACGACGGCGTGACCGCCTTTCCCACCTACGACCAATTGCGCCCCTACCTGGCCTCGATGCCCTGCGCGGCACAAGCCTCGCACGAGACCGTGGCGCGCGCCTTGACGCTGCTGCGGCTGACACGCTGGCTCAGCCTGGTGCGGCGGCGGCGCGATCCCAGGACCGGCCGTATCCAAGGCAACCTCTACGTGCTGCACGACGAACCGCTGTCGCCCTTCGAGGCGATGCAGCTCGACCCGGACTACCTGGGCTTGGTCAGTCAGGCGCTCACGCACGCGGCGAAGGCGGTGCAGGTCGTGGGCATGAACACGCTGCGGGAGATCGCCGAAGACCCGCTGCTCAGCGGCCGCACGCTGCCGACCCGCTTGCAGGTGCTGGCGCAGCGCATGGCGCGGCATGGCTGGACGACGCCAGGTTATCCACAGGAGGGTGCGGACCACGAATCCGAAGAAGGCCAGGAAGCCCTTCTTCGGAATGCTGCGCGCCCGTCTTCGGAATCCGAAGCAGGGCCGAAACCCGCGCCGGACGGCTCTCTTCGGATTCCGAAGCAGGACCGTAAAGTACGTAATGATCGTATAAATGAAGTACGTACAGTACCGCGCGCGAGGGCCTTGCAGAACCTGCGGCTGCCAGACCGCTTCCAGCGTTTGAAGCACGAGCAGCAGTCCGGCGCGCTGGTGGCCTTGCGGCAGGTGGACGAAGCCCTGCGGCAGGCGGTGCTGGACGAATGGGAGGCGCGCTGCTGCAACAGCTCGGTGCGCAACCCGGCTGGCTACCTGTTCGGCATCATCCAGAAGGCGATCCGTGGGGAGTTCAAGGCCTGGGCGGGCGACAGCGCCACGGTGCCGCCTGCTTCCCGTCCACCCGCACCGGCACCGGCGCCATCGGCACCGCCGGTATCCCCCGAAGTGGCGCGCGCCCACCTGGCGCGGTTGCGGGCGGCCCTGCGCGACCCGTGACCGGCCGAGCTATCCCCTGGGGATAGCTGGGACAGGGAGCCTTCCGGCGGGTCAATCCGGCTACACCCTTGCCAAGGTCTCAATTGAGATACAAAGTAGGGGCTAATGCATAACAGGAGAAGCAACGATGGCCGCACAGACTTCGATGCTGCACATCCGCGTGGACGATAAGCTCAAGGCCGATGCAGCCGAGAAACTCGCCGGGGTCGGCCTCACCGTTTCGGACGCCGTGCGCATCCTGCTGACCCGTGTGGTCAAGGAAGGCGCACTGCCGGCTGGCCTCACGGCCGACCCGGAGGCCTACGATGCCTGGTTCCGGGCGAAGGTCCAGGAGGCGCTGGCCGACACACGGCCGCCGGTGCCGCACCAGCAGGTCATGGATGAGGCGCAGGCCCTGATCGACAGGAAGCGGCGTGCGCGTACTTGAGTGGCGGGAAGCTGCCCGCGCCGACCTGCTGGCGATTGTTGACTACATCTCGGACGACAACCCCGATGCCGCGCAGCGGTTGAAGGACGACATCGAGGCCAAGGCCGCGAAGCTGCCGGAGCGCCCGAAGCTCTACCGGCCTGGCCGCGTGGCCGGCACGCGGGAGATGGTCGTGCGTGCGAACTACGTGGTGGTCTACATGGAGGACACCCGCGCGGTGTCCATCCTGCGCGTGTTGCACGCCGCGCAGCAGTGGCCGCCGGCACGGGAGTGAAGGAGGTTTTCCTCACTGGAGATTCACCATGAATACCAAGGAGCCTGAAGCAGCCAAACTCAAGGCGCTGCAGGAAGCAGCTTGCATGGGCTGGGCCGACATCGCCGCCGGCCGCCATGCCGATGTTGCCGACGGCCAACTCGAAGGTTTCATTGCACAGTTGGGACAGCAGGCGGCGCTTGCCGTCGCTACCCGCCGCGAGGCTATCCCCAGGGGATAGCTGGGACAGCCAGCCTTCCCGCCACCGACAAACCGGGCGCACGCCGATTGCGGTTTGTTGACTGACGGCCTTCCGGGCGGTGCCGATGCTGGCGACTCGTTCCGTTAATGCGAGTCGTCACCCATGGCCAATGAACCCCTGCAACTGAATCTCGGATCGCTGCGCAGCGCGATGTCGCTGACGCTGCACACGCACCACGCTTCGCGCATCTGGCACGGCCGCGCGCCGACCGAGGGGCGCCCCGGCATCATCGGACTCAACGGCTATATCGGCGCCATGAACAAGATGAAGCGCGGCGCCGAGCAGGACGACCCGTACTCGGACTGGTGGATGTTGCGGATCGAGGACAAGCTCGCCGACACCAGGACCCGTCTGCAGACCCTGCGCGAACAGGTGGATCAGGCCTTGGCCGACGTGCCAGCGGCGCTGTCGCTGGGCGAGAACATGAACGTGCAGCCGGTGAAGCTGCCGCTGTTCGTCAATGCTCAGCTCGGTTTCATGGCGGTGTACCTGCTGGCCGACTACGACGACCTGGCACGCAAACTCATCCTGGCGCACCACACGGCGCTGATCGACCGCAGCACCTTGGAGCGCTGGCTCAATGATGGCGCGCACGCGCTGCGCAGCCTGTTCTCGCTGGCCCAGCAGTACCGCTACTCGGGCACGACGCGCGACGACTTCGCGGCGAAGAACGCCGCGGCGCGAGCGGCGCTGGAGAAGTTCGGCGAGCTGCCGCAGGACGTGCTGGAAGGCACGCGCCGCTCGCGCTTCGCGCCACCGATCGCGCGGCGGACGACCAAGCCCGGCACGCCGCCTGCTGCGCCCGCCATCGAGCCCGATGCGCCGGCTCACACGGATGGCGCAGCCGATGGTGCGGCGGGCGATGAGGGTACTGACGCATGACGGCATCGCCCCCCATCAGCCAATCCACGCGCTTCGTGGCGCTGGAACAGGCGGACTTCCAGCGGCTGGAACACGCAGGCTACCTAAAAGGCCTTTTACAGCCTTTTAAGGGTAAGGGGAGTCTGGAGACCTGGGCCAGCCAGTGCGCGGCGCTGCGCGACGACGTGATTGGCCTGGCGCAGCGGCGCGTGCTGCCCCGGGCGCGCGCCTACCCCTTCAGCCTGCTCCACGTGCAACTGGCCCAGCAGGCCACTGGCGCAGGGACGACCTTCCTGCGCTGGCGCAACCTCGACCGTTCCTCCATGGGCGTGGCGTTGTGGGAGGCCCTGCTGGCCAACCCCGCGACGCCGGCCTCGCTGATCGACGAGCTGTACGCGATGGAACTGCAGCGCATCGTGCTGAACATGCAGATCAGCCTGACCCACAGCATCGCTCGCCAAGCCCTGGAATGCGCCAGCAAGGCCGCCCAGGCCGAAGCGGCTTACCTGCGACGTGTCCACGGGCATACCGCGGCCGTTCCACCCACCACCAAGGAGTCACCATGAGCACGCACTTCGTCGGCGAGGGCAACATCGGTTCTGCGCCGGACTACCGCGAATTCCCGAACGGCAACGACGAGCCGCGCCGGCTGCTTCGCCTCAACGTCTATTTCGACAACCCGATCCCGAAGAAGGATGGCGAATACGAGGATCGCGGCGGTTTCTGGGCACCGGTGGAGCTGTGGCACCGCGATGCCGAGCACTGGAAGACGCTGTACCAGAAAGGCATGCGGGTGCTGGTCGAGGGCCGCACCGTGCGCGACGAATGGGAGGACGCCGACGAGAATGAGCGCGTCACGTTCAAGGTCGAGGCCCGGCGCGTGGGCATCCTGCCGTACCGCATCGAGTCGGTGGCGCTCAGCGCCAAGCCGGCCGGCGGACAGTAGTTCGCCCATCGCCGCTCCCCCGAGGGCGGCTGTAGCAACCGTCATACGCCCGCGATGCACCAGCGAGCTATCCCCAAGGGATAGCTCCAAGGTCGTCCACAGAGTTCCAGCCGCCCTCCCGAAACGACGCTCTTGCTGTGCCAGCTCCTGCGGTCTATGCGCACTGCTGCGGCAACGGACCGCCTGCCGATCACAAAGCGGTGTCTGCATCAATCGGCTTCCTTGCTGCCGGCATCTCCTGGCCCCGCCAAGCTGACGCCCATCCGATGAACCGCACATTTTCAAGGAGGCTTCATGCGCGTGTTCCTGTGCGAGAAGCCGTCCCAGGGCAAGGACATCGCCCGTGTGCTGGGTGCCGGCCACCGCGGCAACGGCTGCTACAGTGGCGCCGGTGTCGTCGTGACCTGGTGCATCGGTCATCTGGTGGAGGCGGTTCCGCCCGAAGGCTACGGCGATCAATACAAGCGCTGGGCCATCGAGCAACTGCCTATTCTTCCTGAGCGTTGGCGTGTCGAGCCCAAGGCGGCGACCGCGGCGCAATTCAAGGTCGTGCAGCAGCTCGTCGCCAAGGCGGGCGAGCTGGTGATTGCGACCGACGCCGACCGTGAGGGCGAGATGATCGCCCGCGAGATCATCGACCTGTGCGGCTACCACGGGCCGATTCAGCGCCTGTGGCTGTCGGCGCTCAACGATGCGTCGATCCGCAAGGCGCTGGGTGCGCTCAAGCCGTCCGCCGAGACGCTGCCGCTGTACTACTCGGCCCTGGCCCGCTCGCGTGCCGACTGGCTGATCGGCATGAACCTGAGCCGGCTGTTTACGCTTCTAGGTCGGCAGGCCGGCTACACCGGCGTGCTGTCGGTGGGGCGCGTGCAGACGCCGACGCTGAAGTTGGTGGTGGATCGTGATCGCGAGATCGCGCGCTTCGTCTCTGTGCCGTATTGGGCCGTGGACGTGCTGCTATCCCATGCCGGCCGGTCCTTCACCGCGAGCTGGATACCGCCCGAAGGCAGCACCGATGCAGCGGGTCGCTGCCTTCAGCAGCCGGTGGCGCAGCAGGCTGCGGATTGCATTCGCGCCGCACGCGATGCGCAGGTCGTGTCGGTGGACACCGAGCGCGTGCGCGAGGCACCGCCGCTGCCGTTCGACCTGGGCACGCTGCAGGAGGTGTGCTCCAAGCAGTTGGGCCTCGACGTGCAGGAGACGCTGGACATCGCGCAGGCGCTGTACGAGACGCACAAGGCGACGACCTATCCGCGCAGCGACTCGGGATACCTGCCCGAAAGCATGCTCGCGGAAGTGCCGGCGGTGCTCGATGCACTGCTCGCCACCGATCCCAGCCTGCGGCCCTTGATCGGCCAGCTCGACCGCAACCAGCGTTCGCGCGCCTGGAACGACGGCAAGGTGACGGCTCACCACGGCATCATCCCGACGCTGGAGCCCGCCAACCTGTCGGCCATGAACGAGAAGGAACTGGCCGTCTACCGGCTGATCCGCGCTCATTACCTCGCGCAGTTCCTCCCGCACCATGAGTTCGACCGGACGGTAGCGCAGTTCTCGTGCGGCAGTCAGTCGCTGGCGGCCGTGGGCAAGCAGATCGCCGTCACCGGCTGGCGCGAGGTGCTGGCGACGTCGGGGCCGGACGATGCCGACGGCGAGGATGCGCAGCGCAGCCAGGTGCTGCCGGCGCTGCATGCGGGCCTGTCCTGCCCGGTCGGCAAGGTGGATCTCAAGGCGCTGAAGACGCTGCCGCCCAAGCCCTACACGCAGGGCGAGCTGATCAAGGCCATGAAGACCGTCGCCAAGTTCGTGACCGACCCGCGGCTGAAACAGAAGCTGCGAGATACCACCGGCATCGGCACCGAGGCGACACGCGCCAACATCATCAACGGTCTGATCGGTCGCGGCTACCTGGTCAAGAAAGGCCGCGCCGTCCGCGTTTCCGACGCGGCATTCACGCTCATCGACGCGGTGCCCTCGGCCATCGCCGACCCCGGCACCACGGCGGTGTGGGAGCAGGCGCTGGACATGATCGAGGCCGGCCAGATGGCGCTGGACACCTTCATCGAGAAGCAGTCCGTGTGGGTCGGTCAGCTCGTGCAGCAGTACCGCGGCGCAACGCTCTCGCTCAAGCTGCCGCCGGCGCCGGCCTGCCCGCAGTGCGGCGCACCGATGCAGCAGCGCACGGGCAAAAGCGGCGCGTTCTGGTCCTGCTCGCGCTACCCGGACTGCAACGGCACGTTGCCGATCGAGTCCCCGACGGGCCGGCGCAGCGCACCGCGCAAGCGGCGCGCTGCCTCCAAGGCGTCCTGATCCTCGCTTCCCCCTGCCGCGCCGGCCCTTCACTGGCGGCGAGGCAAACGTCCCGCACCGCGCGGGACTCCAAAGCGCGCGTCTCCTTCTGCAACGGTGTGCGCGCCCCGTCTGCCCGCCATCGGGCGACGGGGCGAGAAGGTCATTGCTCCACGAATCGCGCCCGCCGCCATTCCCTTGATCGGTGTGCCTTGCCTCGGTCACGAGGGGCTTCCTGACGCCTTGCCGCCGCGCGAGCCGTGAGGAGGCCCCTTGGGCCGAGGGTATTCCGTGCCGGTGCCCGCCGGCGAAACATCGGGCTCCCTTTGTGTGTGGATGCACGCCAGAGGTTTCCGGCCCCAGCCACGAAACGGGCCGGGTGCGATTGCTGACGCAGCGAACGGCTTTGACGACGGCCTGCGCTGACGCAGCCCACAGGTGGTTTTCCTTCCTCTCCAGCCGAAGGCCCGCGTGGCCTTCGGCGCCCTGGTCCTTGCCTTGTCCCGTGACGCGGGCCATTGCCCTAAAAGCGGACCGTCCGCGATTCGGTTTTCCCTGCGACGGCAGCCATGCCTCGCGCCCATCCTCACGCCATGCGTTGCTGACAGTCGTCAGCGGCATGCCCTGGCAGTCCCGGTCTTCAAGACTGCAACGCGGTTCGCCGCGTCGACCGATCCAGTCCGCTTCGCATCGCCCACCGCGGACGCTCGCCGGCCTGGCGACGATGCACTTTTCTCAACCACCCGAGGGGAACTCCATCCTCTACGGGATGCGTGCTCCTCGACCCACCAAGGAGCACGGCATGTCTGAACCTTCTGCATCTTCCTCTGCAACCGCAGTGCGCAGTGGTGCGCTGGCGCTGGCCTGGACCGGCAAGCGTTTGCCGCTACAGGTGCTGCGCAGCGCGGCCGGCCACTACATCGGCACGCAAGACGACGAAGGCCCGGTATCGCGGGAGTCCGTCGAGTATTTCCCGACCCACCTCGCAGCACAGCGCGCCCTGGGTACCCATGCCTGGACACAGCGCGCTCACCCCTGATTCCCACCCTTCAAGGAGTTCTCTCATGAATCTGTCTTTACCCGAAGACGTGCTCGATCAGATGGCGCTGGAACAGGCGCACTTCGACGCTGCACCGCAGGCCTTCTTCGAGGCCTGGAAGCGCGGCGCGCAGATCGCCGGCCACGAGTGGTTCGGCGACGGCACACGCGAAGGTCTGCAGCGTGCCACCACCAAGTGGGACCTGCGGCCCAACATGCTGATGCTCAACGACGCCTTGGGCGTGCTGAGCAGCGGTCAACGCATGTTCCTGTCCGCGATGGTGAGCTTCTACAACTCCCGCGAGGGCGGCGCGATGCTCAAGCGTTGCGGCTTCGAGGGGCTGTCCGACTTCGGCGGCCTCGATCTGGAGCGGCGCCAGGTCATCGCCGACCTCACGCTGCACTACAACGGCTGGTGAGCCGCGCCTGGCAACCCGCCGTCTTTTCATCCCACCCCACGAGGGACATGCGTCCCCGTTCGGGGCCATGTCCCTCCTTCCTTTCGCAGGAGCGGCCATGTCCCGAATCAGCATCTTCCACTGACCTGCACCGCCCGCCACCAGGGCGGCCCGACGCCGCGGCCGGCTGACCGGCTGCCACTTCATCCACTCGCTGGGGTTCAATCCCCGGCAGGGGATTGCCTCGGCCATCCTCTGCTGGAGGAATCCCATGTCTCATTCCAAAAAACCCTTCGTCCGCGGCTACGATGGCCTGTCCGTGCAGCGGCTGCTGGCGATTTCCTACGACGACGACTGCCCGCTGAGCTATCTGCCGCTGCACGTCTCGCAGTCGCACCTGCCGGACAGCCAGGTCGAGCGCCATGCCTGCGTCTTCTGCGACGACTTCGCGCTGATCACCGAGGGCCAGAACGTGCCGCCCGAGCTGGACGCGCAGTGCCCCAGCCACGGTATCGCCCGAAACCTCGTCTACGCCGTCATGGCCGAAGAAGCCGGCCAGCCGCTGCACGTCGGCGATACCTACTCCGAGGAAGCCGCGCGCGAGGTGGTACGCCGCCTGCGCTTCGAGACCGGGTTCTACAGCCGTGCCTGGGAAATCAGTTCGGCGCACATCACCGAGGAGGCCGGTCGCTTCCTCGCCGAACTGGCGGACATCGCCACGCCGAGCGGTTTTCTGTTCGTGGCCTTCCGCATTCCCTACAGCCCGGCGGTCGGCGTGAAGCTGGTCGCCACGCCCTGGACGGATGCGAACCTGCAGCATGTCGAGGGCATCACCGCCGAAGAGCTGCGGCAGGAGCACCGGGCCAAGGGCGTGCCGGAGTCCCTCGTGGAAGTGTTGCACCTGGCTGCGCTCGCCGACGTTCGCATGTTGGTGTTCGATGCCGACGCGCCAGTGCTGGACGGGCTGACGCTCTACGACGACGAGTAACCCGCAACCCATTCGAGCCCCCACGTCGGGGCTCTTCTTTTTCGCGGAACGCGGTGCCGGCGCATTGCCGATTCCCAACGGACGGTCGCCGCCATGTGCCGCACGCTGGCCGCATGTTCGCTGGCGTTGCCGGCAGCATGCCCAGGCAGTCGAGACCTTCAAGACTGCGGCGCGGTTCGCCGTGCTGGTTGCTTCGTTCTCCGGGCGCACCCGCGTCCATCCACCTCACCCTCAAGGGACAGACCTCCCTTGCGGGCGGGAGTCCCTTGGTTGCCACAAGGAGTCTCCCCATGGATACCCAAGCCATCCGCGCACAGATGCCGACGCTCGTTGTCGGTCATGTGCCTTCCAACGTCCGTTCGTTCAAATTCAACATCTTCGACGGCCAGCCCAAGGTTTCGACGCTGGGCTTTCACATCGACCCGAAGCCTTTCGAGGGCAAGGTCATCGCCACCACCGACGAGGCCATCGTCGTCAAGACGGGACGAGCCGAGTTCGCGGTGCTCGATCGCACGCTCGTGACCGAAGTGCCCGACGAGGGCGCCAAGGTGCAGGTCGAACCCTATGTCAGACGCCGCTTCGACGGTCAGCGGGCGGACACGCCCGAGGAGCAGACCGAGTTCACCGCCGACGGCCAGCCCTACACGGTGAAGCGGTTGGTGCTCGGGTCCGCACCGGCGAAGCTGCCGATTCCCAAGCCCCGCTGCCCCGAGCTGCAGGAACTGGTCGACCAACTGGAGCAGTTGCCCGCTCCCGACGGTTTCCGGCGCGTCACCCACATGCTGGTGGATGCCGGCGCGCGGGACATCACCTGGGTCGATCCGCTGCCCGCCGACATCATCCGCACGCCGCCGGCCATCGGCTTCACCGTCGCCACGACGAAGTTCCAGGGTCGCGTCACCGTGCTGTATGAGCGTGGCCTCGACCTCTACGCGGTGGAGCTGCACCGCGACGGCGAGCTGGTCGAACGGGTCGATGAGGTGTTCTTCGACACCCTCGGCGAGACGCTGGAACGGCTGATCGACGACGGGAGTTGGCGGCGCATCCGCGTGCAGTGCCTGTCGTGTCGTAAGGCTATCCGGCACTGATCTCACAGCAGCTTCCCGCCCTCGCGGCGGGAAGCCTCTTTTCCTGCCCCCTGGAGATCACACCCATGACTGTTCGATTCAAAGGCACGGAGCTGCGGCCCGTGCTCGCCGAAGCGGTGGCGAATCAATGCCGCGTCATCCTGGTCAAGGATCAGGGCGTGTACTTCCTGGCCGAGTGCGGCGAGCGCCGACCCGATGGTCGCCAGAAGACCATCGCCTATGCCGCTGGCTGCAACCCGGATGTCGATGCCTTCGATGACTGGTGGGAGCTGGCGCGCGCCGAGTTCGGTGGCGACGACTTCGGCGAGTTCTTCGATCCGCAGGAGGGCGTGTTTGCGCGCATCCTGCACAGCGAGGACGACCTCGACGTGTCCGCCACCGCGACACACCTGTCGCTGCAGGCGGTTCCTTCCACGCCCAGCGGCAACTGACCGCCCATCCCTGGCCCCCGCTCCGGGGGCCTCTTTCTTCCCGGCAATGCGGACAGCCGCGAGTGCCGATTGCCGCTCGCCTGCGCGCCGTCCCGGCGCCACGCTTCCGGCCATGTTCCGCTGACGTCCGTCAGCGACATGCCCAGGCAGCCACGATCTTCAAGGCTGCGATGCGGTTCCGACCGCGTTGATCACTCCAGTTCGCACCGGCATCCATGCGCGAACGGCCATCGGTTCTCGATGGCGATGCCACCAAGCTGTTCCATCAACCCACGCGGGGGTTCCACACCTTCCCCGCCTTGGGTCGGGTGTGTCTCCGCCTCATTGTTCCCAGGAGATTCACCATGACCACTTCCACCGAAAAGTCCTACTTCGATCTGCACATCACCGGCCTCGGGTATCTCAATCGCATCCGCGAAGTGAAGCCCAAGAAAGGCGATGCGTTCCTGGCCTGCGACATCGCAGCCCTGAACGGTCCCAGCGATGACGTCTCGTATGTGCGTTTCGACACGCGCGTATCGGGATCGGAAGCTCAGCACCTGGTGCGCCGCTGCATTCAGGCGGTCGACGCCGAGAAGAAGGTGATGATCGGCTTCCGCCTGGGCGACCTGTGGACCGACACCTTCACCTACTCCAAGGGCAAGCGTGCCGGCGAGCAGGGTGTGAGCCTCAAGGCCCGCCTGCTGTTCGTCAGTTGGATCAAGGTCGACGGCAAGCTCGTCTACAAGGCCGAACCCAAGCCGACCGAGACCGACGAGCGGGACCCGGAAGTCCCTGTGACGTCCGACGCGCCCGCCGCGCAGCAAGCCTCGGCACCGGAGCCTTCCGAGCCCGTCGCCGATGCTGCCGACGACGCTGCCGATGCCCCCGCATTGGCCGTTGCCGAGTCGTTCTGATCCGCAAGGCCCCATCCTCGGGGCCTTGTCCTCTCTTCGCCCGCAGGAGGCCTTCATGATCACCATCCCCGGCCAACTGGCCATCAAGACCATCCACGGCAGGAACGGCGACTTCAACGTCGGCCGCCTGGCGACCTCGATCGGCGAGTTCGTCGTGAAGAACGCCGAACTCGATCAATACCGCGAGGGCAAGTACGACGGTGATTTCGTCATCGTCGAGATTCGCCCATCCACGTACAACGCCAACGGCCGCATGGTCATCGAGATCCGCGCCCATCTGGGCGGGATGACGCTGTCCAACATCGACGCCCTGAGCCGCGACGAAGCCCGCCGGCTGAGTCCGCAGGAAGTCGATCCGATCGACGAGGAAGCGCAGACGCCCCAGCCGGCATCGCCCCCGGCCAAGCCGAAGGCGAAGCCGCGCAGTCCGCGCGATCCCCTGGTCGATACCACGCCGTTCGGCAGCGAACCGGGTCCCGTGTCCGCTGCGGCCTCGGCCGAGGCAGACGACGCGGCGCTGTTCGGTGCCTTGTGGCCCCTGGGCGAGACCGTGAAGCTCGATGCGACCGTGGATCGTCGTGTGCTGCGTCAGCAGCGCGACCGTCTCGACAAGCTGGGCTACGAGTTCGCTCCGCTGTCCCAGGACTGGCACCTCCAAGCTGCCTGATCCATCCGCCGCCTTGCGCGGCATTCCGCCACCCGCCGGGGTTCTCCCCCGACGGGGAGGGCTCCGGCCATTTCTTCAAGGAGACCTTCATGGGCTGGACCTTCGTACGTCAGACGCGCGATCGGTTGATCCGCGAGCTGATCGCTCCGCAGGCGTCCGAACACGCTTGCTGCGAAGTCATCGACCACACGCTGGACGGCGACGTTCTGTGGACCGTGGTTCGCGTCACCGCCAGGCAGGCGGGCGTCATGGGCCTCGTGGCCGGTGAGTCCGTCTGCTACATCGGCTGCCATCTGCTGGAAAGCTCGGGCGGCGATTGGGGCTACAAGTCCCTCGACGAGTCCGTGCATCCGTACTACTACTCGTGCCCGCTGCGCTATCTCGACATGGCGCCGGTGCAAAGCCCTGAGTGGCGCGAGCGGGTTCACCGCTTCCACGCGGGGCGCGCTGTCTAGCGGCACGCATCTTCCTTCCACCCAACCGGGGCGAGCATGGCCCCGCGGGCTGTGGTTGCTCCTTCATTTTCAAGAGGACATCACCATGCCTGCACCTTCTTCCGCGAAACCGCTGTACCGCATCGACGAATGCCCCGACCTCATGGCCGACGGTTGCGTCGGTGACGAGCAGGGCAATCTCGTCTTTCTCTCGATCTGGGCGCGCGACACCGCCGTTCAGGAGTTCCTCGCCCGCCTGACCCTCGGCCGGGATGAACAGGGACTGGATCAGTTCCACGTCATCACCGAGCAGGGCGCATCCATCCCGGTCTTCGTCGGCAACGTCGAGGACCTGGAAAAGCGCATCACCCGTGCCTATCGGCGAACGCTGTTCGGTTCGCTGACGAATGTGTGGCTGTTCGATCGTCGCTGCGTGAAGCCAGACAAGGCCAACGCCAGCGCGCTGGCGCTTCTGCCCAGGGATTCCGCTCACCGGCTCGACCGGCTGTGGACGCTGGTGCAGGACACCTGCCCGCTGCCACTGCTCGACCACTGGCGCGACACCGTGCTGGAGGTGTTGCAGACACGGCGGATGCTGACCGGTCTTCCCTTGGCCCTCGGGCCGCTGGAAGGCCATCGGCTGGCCCTCGATGTCCCGGCGCTGACGAAGGCGTTGGGCGAGCTGATCCGCAACGGCACCCTCGGCGCCACGCAGTACGAACTGGCCGCGAACGCACCGCTTCGGCGTGTGGCGTGAGCCATCCCCACGGGCATGCGCGCCGCGCGTGCCCGCCTTCCCTCATCCATCACCAGGAGAAATCCATGACACTCATGTTTCCGCGCCTGGCGCGCAATTTCATCCGTAACGGCTACTTCCCCACCGACGAACCGACGCTGGAGCGGGCCTTGTCCGCACTGGCGCCGTCTCCCGGCGCCATGTCCATCCTCGATCCCTGCGCCGGCGAAGGCGTGGCGATCGCCGAAGCCGCTCACGCCCTCGGGCGCGAGCAGGTCCAGGCCTTCGCCGTCGAGTACGACGCCGAGCGCGCCCGCCACGCACGGCAACTGGTCGATCGCTGCATCCAAGGTGACCTGATGGACACGCTGATCTCGCGCCAGTCCTTCGGGCTGCTGTGGCTGAACCCGCCGTATGGCGACCTGAGCAAGGACGTGAACGGCAACATCGGCTATCAGGGCCAGGGCCGTGCGCGGCTGGAGAAGCTGTTCTATCAGCGGGCGCTGCCGCTGCTGCAGTACGGCGGCGTGCTGATCTTCATCGTGCCGTCCTACGTGCTCGACGCCGAACTGGTCGGATGGCTGACGCGCCACTTCGCCGACCTGCGCATCTACCGTGCAGTGGAGACGCAGTTCAAGCAGGTGGTGATCTTCGGTCGCCGGGTTCGCCAGCGCGACCAGGCGTCGGAGTCGGCCAACGCCGTGCGCGGTCTGCTGCTGCAGATCGGACAGGGTGACGCCGAAGCCGAGGAACTGCCGCTCGAATGGCCGTTCCTGCCGTACACCGTCCCTGCCAGCCCGGCCGAGCCGGAGCACTTCTATCGCGTGACGATGGAGCCCGAGCAGTTCGCCGATGAAGTCGGCCGGCTACAAGGACTCTGGCCGGCGCTCGATATGCACCTGGGCGCCGCGCAGCAATCGCTGCGTCCACCCGCGCGGGCCTTGTCGCACTGGCATCTCGCCCTGGCTTTGGCCGCAGGCGCGATCTCCGGCGTAGTGAAGTCCAAGAGCGCGCGCGTGCTCGTCGTCAAAGGTGATACCCACAAGGAGAAGACCCTCCAGACGGAATACACCGAACGCGACGACGGCTCCGTGGCCGAGACACGCATCCTCACCGACAAGTTCGTGCCGGTCATTCGTGCATGGGACTTGACGCTGGGCTCGCCCACGTGGGGCGAAGTGCTGACCATCCGCTGATCGCTGTTCCCTGACGGTTCGCCGTCGCTTTCATCCACCCACCGGGGTCACGTTGCCCCGATGGGGGTGCCGTGGCCCCTTCTTCCAGAAGGAGAAACCACCATGGCACTCGCAGTCCTCAACCTCGCGTCACAAGCACGCTTTTCGCCCGGGCAGGTGGTCATGACCGCCGGCGTCGACGAGCTGGTCCGACAGGGTCGGCTCAACCCCACGCCGTACCTGCGCCGCCATCTTCATGGCGAATGGGGCGACCTGAGCGACAGCGATCGGCGGCAGAACGACGCCGCGCTGAAGTCCGGCGAGGATCGTCTGTTCTCGTCCTACCAGGTCACGTCCGACCAGAAGCTCTGGATCATCACCGAATGGGATCGCAGCGTCACCACACTGCTGCTGCCCAGCGAATACTGATCCGCATCCAGCGGTCTCGCGCCGCTTCTTTCTTCCCACCCAGGGGCATGTCACCGCCCCGTGGGGGAGGTGCATGCCCCATTGCTTTGGAGCATCACCATGTCCCTCGATCTCGAAACTGTTCCCGAAACCGCTGTGCAGGGCGACCTGCTCGAAGCGGCCGCTTCACCTCTCACGCTCAGCCTGCAGGACTTCGTATCGGAGTTCGGCGACGAGCTGCTCGATTCGCTCAACCGCGCCAATCCGCCGGTCTACACCGGCCAGGTGCGGGTGCATCGGCAACTGATCCTCGCCGCGCTCAAGCGCAAGCTGTTCCCGGCGCAAGCCGATGTGGTCCACGCCGTCACCGAGCTGTTGGTCGATCGCGGCGAACGCGCCGCGATCGTCAACGGCGAGATGGGCTGCGGCAAGACGACGGTGGGTATTGCCACCGCCGCCGTGCTCAACGCCGAAGGCTACCGCCGCACCCTGGTGCTCTCGCCACCCCACCTGGTCTACAAGTGGCGGCGCGAAATCCAGGAGACGGTGGCCGGTGCCAAGGTCTGGGTGCTCAATGGCCCGGACACGCTGGTCAAGCTGCTGAAACTGCGCGAGCAGTTGGGCGTGCCGGCGCAGGGCCAGGAGTTCTTCGTCCTCGGCCGCGTGCGGATGCGGATGGGGTTCCACTGGAAACCTGTCTTCGTTCGCCGGCGCACGCCTCACGGCGACGTGGGGGCCTGCCCGGCTTGCGGGCACGTCATCACCGACCTCGACGGCGAGCCGATCAACCCGGTCGAGCTGGAAGCCGAGGAGTCCCGCCGCAAATGCAGCCACTGCCGTGCACCGCTGTGGTCGTTGATCCGTCCCAGAGGTCTGTCCGCCAGCGACCAGTCCTCGACCGTGCTCAAGGCGCTGAAGCGTATTCCAACCATCGGGGAAGTCACCGCGCAGAAGCTGATGCAGAAGTTCGGCGACGCCTTCCTCGCGTCGATGCTCGGGGACAATATCCACGAGTTCATCAACCTGATGGATGGCAACGGCGAGCTGGTCTTCTCGGACCGGCAAGCCCATCGCATGGAACGTGCGATGGCCAACATGGAGTTCGGCTTCGGCGAGGGCGGCTACCAGCCGTCCGAGTTCATCAAGAGGCAGCTTCCCCAAGGCACGTTCGACCTGCTCATCGCCGACGAGGCGCACGAGTACAAGAACGGCGGCTCCGCTCAGGGCCAGGCCATGGGGGTGTTGGCGGCCAAGGCGCGCAAGACGCTGCTGCTCACCGGCACACTGATGGGCGGCTACGGCGACGACCTGTTCCACCTGCTGTTCCGAGCCCTGCCGGGGCGGATGATCGAAGATGGCTACCGGCCGACGAAGAACGGCAGCATGACGTCGGCCGCGATGGCGTTCATGCGCGATCACGGGGTGCTCAAGGACATCTATTCCGAGAGCACCGGCACGGCGCACAAGACAGCCAAGGGCACCAAGGTATCGGTGCGCACGGTCAAGGCGCCGGGTTTCGGTCCCAAGGGCGTGCTGCGTTGCGTCCTGCCGTTCACGGTCTTCCTCAAGCTGAAGGACATCGGCGGAAATGTGCTGCCGCCCTACGACGAGGAGTTCCGCGAAGTCGCGATGGACACGGCGCAAGCTGCGGCCTATCGCGATCTGGCGGGTCGCCTGACCCAGGAGCTGAAGCAGGCCCTGGCGAAGCGCGACACGACGCTGCTCGGTGTGGTCCTCAACGTGCTGCTGGCTTGGCCGGACTGCTGCTTCCGGTCGGAAACGGTGGTGCATCCGCGCACGCGCAACACCTTGGCCTTCGTCCCGGCTCAGTTCAACGAGCTGGAGGTGATGCCCAAGGAACGCGAGCTGATCGAGATCTGCAAGCAGGAGAAAGCAGAAGGTCGCAAGACCCTGGTCTATTCGGTCTACACCGGCACCCGCGACACCACGTCGCGTTTGAAGGTGCTGCTGGAGCAGGAAGGCTTCAAGGTGGCGGTACTGCGCGCGAGCGTGGATGCCTCCCGCCGCGAAGACTGGATCGCCGAGCAGTTGGACCGTGGCATCGACGTGCTCATAACCAATCCCGAGCTGGTGAAAACCGGCCTGGACCTGCTGGAGTTCCCGACCATCGTGTTCCTCCAGTCCGGCTACAACGTGTATTCGCTGCAGCAGGCCGCCCGGCGCTCATGGCGCATCGGCCAGAAGCAGCCGGTGCGCGTGGTCTACCTCGGCTACGCCAATTCCTCGCAGATGACCTGCCTGGGGTTGATGGCCAAGAAGATCATGGTGTCGCAGAGCACATCGGGCGACGTGCCCGAATCCGGACTCGATGTCCTGAACCAGGACGGCGACTCGGTGGAGGTGGCACTGGCCCGGCAGTTGGTGCATTGAGCGTTGCTGAACTTGGCGGCCCCTTCGGGGGCCGCTTCCTTTTTACAGCAAAGCCCTCGGGCAGCACACAGCGGGGTGACCGCCGTGACGTATGTCATTGCTGCCCTGAAAATTCTGCACTATTCTGTCATAGTTTTACCTAGACTGGCCATCACCATGCCTACAAGTACCAGCGAGGGCGAGATCCTCACCCTCAAGCAGGTCGCAGAGTTCCTGAAGGTCACGGACCGGACGATCTACAGGCTGGCCGCAGCCAAGAAGATCCCCGCGTTCAAGGTTGGTGGGACATGGCGGTTCTCCAAGGCGGAGATCACTGAATGGATTCAGCAGCAAACGCAGGGCGGAAAAGCCGATAAGACGTAACCACAGGAGGATTTGATGACCCAGCAGGCCGAAAGCAGTGAGCAGATGGAGCAATCCCTGATCGACATCGCTGTCGAGAGTTGGCGTTTCTCGCGTCTGTTCGGAAAGGTCGTCAGCAAACTCGATGCGGGTGAGTCGGGCCGTTATGTCAATCAGCTCCGCTACTTCCAGAAGAAGGTCGAGGAGAGCCTCGACTCGAGTGGCCTCAAGCTGGTCAACGTCGAGGGGCAGCACTACGACGCGGGTATGGCGGCATCTGCTTTGAACCTCGGGGACTTCGGCCCTGACGACGTGTTGCTCGTCGATCAGATGGTGGAGCCAATCATCATGGGGCCGAACGGCCTGCGCAAACAAGGCACGGTAATGCTCAGGAAGGTGGAAGCATGAAGTACGTCGGTATCGACCTGGGCACGACCAACAGTGCCATCTGCTCTTTCGACGGCGAGTCGATCCGGCTCTACAAGAGTCCAGAACAGCACGACGTCACGCCGTCGGCCATCTTCATTGACCGGCGTGGCAACAAGTACGTCGGCTCGCGCGCCTACAACAATGCTGCCCGCAACCCCGACAACGCGGCGGTGCTGTTCAAGCGGCTCATGGGTACGAGCACGCCGGTCAAGCTGCCGGCGGTGAACCTCACCATGACACCAGAGGAATGCTCTGCCGAGGTGCTGCGTGCGCTGTACGGCTACCTGCCGGAAGAGATCCGGGGCGATGGCGACACCGGTACCGTCATTACGGTTCCAGCCGCGTTCAACCAGATGCAGAAGGACTCGACGATGGCTGCCGCTGATGCGGCTGGGCTCGGGCGAGTGGCCTTGATGCAAGAACCGGTGGCCGCCGTGATGAGCGTCATGCGGCAGCGAAAGAATGACGGCGTGTTTGTCGTTTATGACCTCGGCGGTGGAACGCTCGACATCGCAATTGCAGAGAGTATTTCCGGTCGCGTGACACTTCTCGCGCACGGTGGCATCGCCATGTGTGGCGGTCGCGACTTCGACCGGATTCTGTTCGACAACATCGTGAAGCCGTGGCTGCTGGAAAACTTTGATCTTCCGGAAGACTTGACGACCAATCCACAGTTCAAGTCCCTGCTGCGTATGGCCACATGGGCGACAGAGAAGGCAAAGATCGAGTTGTCGCAGAAGGAAGAGGCCGTCGTCAGTCTGCCCGAGACCGAACTCGGTGTCCGCGATCAGGCGGGTGAGGAGATTTACATCGATATCACCATTGATCGCAAACGATACGACGGTCTGATCGGGCCGAAGGTGGAAGAGACCATAGTGTCCGCCCGCGAAACCCTCGAAAAGGCTGGATTGAGCCCACACGACGTCGAGCGTGTTGTCTTTGTGGGTGGCCCAACCCACTACAAGCCTTTGCGTGACAAGGTGGCCTTCGAGCTCGGTATCGCGCCGTCCACCGATGTGAACCCGATGACCGCCGTTGCGGAAGGCGCAGCGGTCTTCGCCGAGTCCATCGATTGGGCGTCGCAAAGCCGTGGACGCAAGAGCGCCCGAGGAGCCATCAGCGCCGGTGGCGCGCTTGATCTGTCGTTCAACTACATCGCGCGCACGCCGGACTCGAAGGCAAAGATCGTCGCCAAACTGGGAAGTTCTGCTCCGGCTGGAGTCGAGTTTCAGATTGACAGTCTGGACACCGGGTGGTCTTCCGGACGCATCGCCCTGAAGGATGGCGCAGGTATCGAACTCAACCTGACCAAGCCTGGCGACAACACCTTCAAGGTGTTTGTGTTCGATTCCAACGGCGGGCCCGTATCGCTGCGTGAAGACAAGATTGTCATCGCACGCACCGCCTCCAGCATCGATGCGATCCCGGCATCGCATTCCGTCGGCGTGGAAGCGCGCGACAAGGTGGGTGGTCGCTTGAGCTTGGATTATCTCGTTCGGGAGGGCGATCAGCTACCCAAGAAAGGCAAGAAGACTTTCAAGGCGGGCGAGTCTCTCAAGGCTGGAAGTGCTGGGTCGATCAAGTTCAAGTTGTGGGAGGGCGACATCTCCGACCCCATCAACGACAACCGATTCATCGGCATGTTTGAGATCAAGGGAACGGATTTCGACGACGGTGTCATCGCCGCTGGCGCGGAGCTGATCTGCGAGTACGAAGTGCTCGACTCCGGCAACATCGTTCTGGAGGTTTCAGTCCCTTCAATCAGCGGTTCGTTCCAGAGCGGGCGTAACTTCTACTCCAGCCAGGAAGGCAAGGTCGACTACACCAACCAGGCGAAGAACATCCAGGAGCAGTCGGACCACACCTTGCAGCGGCTTGACGAGATGGCATCCAAGGTCGATGACCCACGTCTGGAGCAGGCTCGGGAGAAGCTGGAGCAGGCGGGCACTATCAAAACTGACGAGGCCGACCCCGAGACGGCCAAGCAGGCGATGGATCACGTTCAGGAGGCCAAACGGCTGCTGGCGCTGACCCGCAAGGAGCATCTGAAGGACATTCGCCAGCTGGAACTGGACAAGGCAGTCGATTTCTTCGACAAGGTGGTGCGCCAGCACGCCAGACCCACCGAAGCCTCGTCTTTCGACAACTTGGTCAAGACGGCGCAGCGCGCGATTGACAACAACAGTGGCGACTTCGAGTCGCACCTGGATGATCTGCGCAGTCGCAACTTCATGATCCTGTGGCGTCAGGACTGGTTCGTCATCGAGCGCTTCAAGTGGCTGGCCGAGGATACCTACCTCTTCCCAGATGCCCGCGAGCATGCCCAGCTGGTGGCTGCGGGAGCGGAGGCGTTGAAGGCCAATGACATCGACAAGCTTCGTGCCGTAGTAGCCCATCTCGACTCCATCCGCATCGGTTCTGCGGGTGAAGACGACATGCTTGCTGGCGCGAACATCGTGCGGAGTTGACCCATGGCACTCGACGCGTGGCTTCCCATCGGTTTCAAGTTGCCCGACGGTGCGAAGGCGCGCGTCACCCTGTTTGAAGGGGCAGACTGGCAGATCCTTGAGACCCAAGGTGGTGGGCGGGCGCTCGTCGTACGCGACGCACTGGTGGAGCATTGGCTAGATGCCGGGCTGATCGATGACGGGACCTTCAACGCCTTCCAGTTCGGCGATCAGCAGCTTCGGTCCATCTCCTGCGGTCCGAGCCAGACGCTGTGCCCGGTCAGCGAGGCGAAATCACCCGATACCAAGGTCGAGGCGCTCGCCTTCGCTCTTGCATTGAAGGCAACACGCGATATCGATGCGGATTCGGCGCTCCAGGATGCGCTCTACGTTGAGAAGATCACGCGGCTGCTGCCAACCTACAGCATCAGCTCCCGAACTGGCGATGACGTCGTGCTCGGCTACTGGCTGACAGGCGGCACCAGCATTCCGGCCACGTCCTTCCGCCGTCTCCGCCAGACCATGAGCTGGCTGGGCGCGAGCCACCTGAAGGATGTCGTGCAAGCAGCGGGCTTCGAAGTCGCGGAAATCATTCCGTTGGAGCGCAAGCCAGCGGCGCCTGCCGAGAAAACGGAAGCTGCTCCTGCCGAGAAGGTGGCGGAAGTCAAGCGCGCCGAGCCGGAGCCCAACAAGGTCTTCGAACTCGCGGGGCGTCCCGAACTGGCGACCTTCTTCAACGAGCACATCGTTGACATCATTCTGCACCGCGACCGCTACAAGGCGCTTGGCATCGAATTCCCATCAGCCGTGATCCTGTACGGCCCTCCAGGCACCGGCAAGACCTTCGCGGTCGAGCGACTGGTTGATTTCCTCGGCTGGCCGAGCTTCCAGATTGACGCATCCAGCGTGGCCAGCCCTTACATCCACGAGACCAGCAAGAAGGTCGCACAGGTGTTCGACAAGGCGATGGAAAACGCGCCATCAGTTCTCGTGATCGACGAGATGGAGGCGTTTCTTGCTGACCGCGAAATGGGATCGGGCCATCACCGCGTCGAAGAGGTGGCTGAGTTCCTGCGGCGCATCCCGGAGGCCGTGAAGAACGAGGTATTGATCATCGCGATGACGAACCGGATTGACATGATCGACCCCGCCATCCAGCGCCGGGGACGCTTCGATCATGTCATCAAGGTGGACTTTGCAAGCGAGCTCGAGGTGCTGTCGCTGCTGGACAAGCTGCTGTCAGCTTTGCCGAAGGAGTCAGACGTGGACTCCAAACCGCTGGCGCAAGAACTCGCTGGACGACCGTTGTCCGACGTTGCTTTCGTTGTGCGGGAAGGTGCAAGGCTCGCAGCACGCTCTGGCAAGGAAAGGCTGGACCAGGCCAGTCTGCTGGCGGCTTTGCGCACGACACCTGCACGGGAACGTGAAGGCGGCGAAAAGCGGCGCATAGGATTTATCTAAGGGAGACAGTGGTGGCAGCGGAGGAAGAAAACAACAAGAAAAATGAAGGCAAGGGTTTCGCCGGCCTTTCATCGCTCGTGTCCGACGTGGACACGACACCGCCCCCTCCTGCACCCAAGACAGAATCGGCCGGCTCGACGAAATCCACCGAACGCCCAGACTCGGAAGCTCCTCGACCGCAGCAGCCGACTCAGCGTCAGGCGTATCAAGAGCCTCCGCAACCGTCTTCTGGCTCGTCTGGGGGCAAATGGATACTGGGCATAGCTGCCGTCGTTGGCCTGCTTTTGCTCATTGGCCAGTCCAACAAGAACACTCCGTCTCCGTCTCCGTCTCCGTCTCCGTCTCCGGCTCCCGCTCCCGCCTACTCACCGCCCGCGCAGAGTGCAGCGCCGAGCTATTCGCCGCCTGCTCCACCGCAAGCCCCCTCCGGGCCACAAGAATCAAAGCCGCCAGTTGGTCAGGACTTGGTGTTTTCAACGGCTCAGATTCGGTATTGCCTGGCCGAAGACATCCGCATGGAGGGCGCGAAGGCCGCTCTCAACAACTACAGCGACTCCGATGTCGATCGTTTCAATGCCATGGTGGCTGACTACAACAGTCGCTGTGGCCGTTTCCGCTATAGAAGCGGTGCTTTGGAGAGCGCACGCCGAGACGTTGAGCCGTATCGGGGTCAACTTCAGGCAGAAGGAAGGAGCCGATTCGCTCGCGATCCATCCACTGGCTCCCTGTCGGCACCAGCAACGGCGCGTCCTGTTGCGGATGAGACGGTACGTGCCGTTCAGCAGAAGCTCAATGAGCTTGGCTACAGCGCCGGCCCCGCCGATGGGCTGATGGGAAGGGGCACTCGCGCCGCCATCATCGCTTTTCAGCAAGACAGAGGCCTGGCTACAACTGGCGTAGCAGACCAGACGTTGCTGTTTCAGCTTCGGCAGGTTCCTTCAGGTTCCGCTCGCGGTTCGGGTGTCAACGCCCCGGTCGTCCAGGACCCCCCATCACGATCTTCGCCATCCGCGACTGCACCACTGTTCGTTCCTCCAACGCCAAGCGTGCAGAGATCAGGCCCTCCAGCCAATTCCTGGGTGTCAGGCTCGAACTGGTATTGCAACGATGGTTACAAAAAGGTCGGCAACAGTTGCGAGAAATTGAATGTGCCTCGTAATGCTTGGGTGTCCGGCTCCAATTGGTACTGCAATGATGGATTCAAGAAAGTTGGAGACCAATGTGAAGCTCTCAACGTTCCTGCTAACGCTTGGGTGTCTGGCTCCAACTGGTACTGCAATGATGGGTATCGAAAGGTTGGCGAAAAGTGCGTTTCCGTCTACGAGCGATGAGTGAGTTCTGGAATGGCAATTTGTTTTAAATGTGGTTCAGAGAAGTCAGGTGCATTGCTCGCCTGCGGTGCTTGCGGAACCACTCCTCGATTAAACAGCGAGCTGGCTTTGTCACTCGTGCTTACTGATCACCTCTCGTCGAAAACGCAGCTGGCACATTACAGCCACGAGCTTCGCAATCATTTGAAGCTTTCCGTGCCAGCTGATGCTTTGGCTCAGGCGCAAGAAGCTTTGAAGGACCCGCAGCTTATGGCGATGCTTGGTGCTCAACCGGCATCAGACGCATCTGCGAAGCCCGTGCCAACAACGGCATCTTCCCGCCCAGTTGCTGCACCTCCTGCGCAACTGGCCAGGAATTCCCCATCTCCGCGAGCCCGAGTTCAACGCACACTGAAAACAACCGCACTCCATCAGACGCCCTTCGCGATTCTCGGTGTGACCACCCGCGACGACCGCAGGCGAATCGTTGAATTGGCTGAAGAGAAGTCTTTGGAGCTGGACCACGATGTCTGCCAGAAGGCACGCTCTGATCTAACGAATCCACGCACCAGGTTGAGCGCGGAGATCGCATGGCTTCCCGGCGTTTCTCCGCGAAAGGCATCCCAGCTCGTTGAAAACCTGCTCCATGATCCTATGGCGGTCAGGGAGGAGTCTGGCTTGCCCACGCTTGCACACTTGAATTTGCTTGCCGCCGCCTTCGAGGCGGTGGATAGCGAACACGATGCGGAAGATCTGGCGAGTTTCATTCAGGAGGTTGCTTACCTCGTGGATGAGATCGATCCCGAAGATGTCTTGCGCGACATCAATGAAGACCGTGCCGTCTCCGGCTTCCCGGAGGTCCGGGCACTCGACCAAATCGAAGCCGAACTGGCGGAACGTAAACGGTACTATCGCAGCGCCATCAAGGACGCCCTCGACAGGCTGCCACCGACGACGCTTGTGCAGGTCATGACGGACACGGTGGAGGAGGTTACGTTGGGCGGCGAGGATCACGCGCCCGAACTGATCGATGACCTCGTCGATAGCTACGAAGTGGAAACCCAGGGCTTTCTTCAGAAGGAAGCTGAGAACGTCCACAAGCTGATCAAAGCCGCCCGTGACTCGGCGAACTCGGGTGAAGCTGCCGTCAAGCCGTATGTGGACAAGCTTGATGCCGTGGCACGTAATTGGGACAAGGTCGCACAGCCTATCCAGCTGAGTGCCAAAGCGCGCGGCATCGATCATGAAGCAAGCCGTGACCTGGCCTACGAGATACGTAGCCTCGCCATCGACCTGTTCAACACGCATGACATGTTGACGCAGGCCCAACGGCTGACTGGCCTGCTTCAAGAGTTGTTTGCCGAGCTACCTGAAGTATCTGAGCGCGTTGAGCAGGATGCGGATGCGCTTGCCGATATCTTCCATGAGCGGAAGCAGGCGGTAGCACGCAGAGACGAATGGGCGCGTGAGATCACCTATCGCGCTGAAATTGGTGTGATGTTCAAGGACACCCTGAGTATTTCGCCCGATGGAATCTCATGGAAAGGGCAGAGTTTTTCTTTGGATTCGATCACTCGAGTTCGCTGGGGTGGTGTGCGCCACTCCGTCAACGGCGTGCCGACGGGGACGACCTACACCATTGCCTTCGGAGACAAGCGCTCGGAGGCGGTTGTCGAGCTAAAGAAAGAGGACATCTACAGCAAGTTTATCGACAAGCTCTGGCGAGCCGTGTGCGTTCGCCTGCTGGGTGAGATGCTGGAAGCGCTGAAGGATGGGCGGGACCTGTACTTCGGCGACGCACTCCTTCACGACGATGGCATCACCCTGGTGAGGCACAAATTTCTGGGTGCCAATGAAAGGGTGCGGTGCACGTGGGGGCAGGTGCAGATATGGAATGCTGATGGATCGTTCTGCATCGGGTCCAAGGACGACAAGAAAACCAATGTCGGCATTTCCTACATTCACGTCGCAAACACGCACATTCTGGAGCAGCTCATTCGCATGGCTTTCAAGAAGCCCGGACTGCGCCGACTGAGCGAACTGCTGCAATGACGTAATCCATTCGACTTTGGGGGCAGCTTATATGGGATTTTTATCAAACCTCTTCGGGGGCAACAAAGAAGACAAGGCGTTACGTGAGGCGCTTGCGCACATCCATCGCATCCTGGATGACGAAAAGTTCCAGTTGGAGCTCGTTCATCCAATGATGAAGGCGATGCTGGAATCTGCGCCTGCCTACGACAAGGACCCGAACGGCTCTGGCCCATTTGGCTTTACTGAGACGAACCCCATCCCGGTTAACGGGCCGATCGGTCAACTGGCATATCTGTCCAGACTCGAAACGCAGTCGGGGCAGCGCATCCTTTTTCATCGCCTCGGGGCCATCGATAAAGTGGACGTGTTTGAGGCCGTGACATTCGACGGAAGCGGATGGTTCATCTTTTTCGTTGACCTCTACCATCCACGGCGCTCGCGCCTGACCCCAGACGGCTTCCGATTCACGAAGGATGTCGCGCAGTTCTCCGGCTTCCACGAGTTCTGCGAGAACTTCCCATACGATTTCGTCGAGAAGAAGGCCTCAGAGCGGGAGTCTGGCTTGAGCATGGCGTACATCGCCATCAGCAAGGTGTCCGACCAAATCCAGAATCGTGTTTTCAACAGGCCACTGGCCCATAAGGCCAAGCTCGACCTCGTGAAAAGCCGCTTGTCGAGCTTCCAGACCCAATAGGCGATGGTCATGAAGAAGACCCTGCTGGCCACGCTTGCCGCATTGATGACCCTTCAGGCCGGGCCAGTTCTGGCTGAAAACTATGAGGTGAGCCTGACCCGCAAGGGCAGCAACGTTTACAAGATCGACGGCAAAGACATCATCATCCAGACGCGCTACTGCTACGTGTATGCCTACTCTGAAGAGGCCATTTTCAAGGCGTCCGGCTACGGCGGAGAGCTAATCTTCTTCGACAGCAAGGACAAGTGCGATGTGAAGGCGGTTTTTGGTCTGTCGAAGCAGAAGGCTGGTAAGTACGTGGTGACGGTCAGTCGTGAAGATGATGATTGGTACGAGGTCCTCGGAACAGATTCGTACATCAAGACATCGACCTGTCTCTCCCTTGCGCTCGGCGAAGAAGCCTACCTGACAATTTCGGCTTCTGGGTTCGGACAACTTCGCTTCGAAGACGGAGACGACTGTATGGTCGAAGGCGTCTATACGAAGCTGCGGCTTTGAAGAGGAGATGAAGAGCCGTGGCTGCTGACGACAAACAAAATGGAAACGCCAAAGGCTTCTCAGGCCTTTCGACACTTGTTTCGGATGTCGACGAAGGCAGCCCAGCCGGCGAGTCCACGCCACAAGTAGTCGGACCTGATTTATTCATTTTCGCAGACGAAGCCGCTGCTGACCGACCCCAGGCCGCTGGGAGCCGCCAAGATCATCGCCTGCCGAACAC